>NZ_JBQHUP010000013.1:0-51904 GCF_052065175.1 Dysosmobacter sp. HCP28S3_G4
TAGACAGCAGGGGTCTGATAAGACCTCAGCTTTTCCATACCCTTTTTGAACCATCTGTCTGTGAGCACTTCCACTCATTTTGAGGGTTGACTTTTAATAGTTAATCTTTCAAAACAACATTCAGTATATCAAAAACCGGACCCGCTGGCAAGGCGGGGTCTGTCCGGTGAAGAAACATCCGCCCCGCCGTCGGTACAGACAGCGGGGCGGGATCAGCAAGGATGCCGGGGGACAATTCAAAAGACCCCCGTGTGGGGGCCTTTCGAATCACTCACCAAAGTTGTCGTTCACCAGATCCACCAGAGCCTCAACGGCTTCCTTTTCGTCGGAGCCATCGGCGATGAGGGTGATGGTGGTGCCCTTTACGATGCCCAGAGACAATACACCCAACAGGCTCTTGGCATTGACACGACGGTCTTCCTTCTCCACCCAGATGCCGCTCTTGAACTCATTGGCTTTCTGAATGAAAAATGTAGCGGGACGGGCGTGCAGACCGACCTCGTTGTTCACGGTGATCTCCTGAGTATACATGATCCAGCTCTCCTTTTCTATCCAGTTAAATTTCAATCATAGCCATAAAAGAAAAAAGTACCCAAATATTTTACTTGTCTATCATAACTGATTTTTCCCCTGCCGTCAATGGTGTTTTTTACAAACATTTCTGGAAATATTCCTTTGAGAGAAACCTGTTTTGTTAGTTTACGCCATTTCCGCCGGGATTTATACCGGGAGAGAGCTGTTTTTCCGCGCCGGACAGAATTCCCCGGAATCCGGGCCGTTTCGCCGGAAACCGCGGGCGCGGCGGAGAAAAAGACTCCGGCACACCTTCGCGGGTGTGCCGGAGCGGGTCATATTTTTCGCGGGGCTCATACCGGATCCCACCGGGAGACTGAAACGCTTTCGCAGCCCGCAGCCCCGGAACTTCAACTGAGGTCGGGATCAATAATTGGTGGCCTTGATCTGGAAGTAGCTCTGGGGATGGCTGCACACCGGGCAGACCAGGGGCGCGTTCTCCGCGATCTCCACGTGACCGCAGTTGCGGCAGAACCACATGACCTTGTCGCCCTTCTTGAAGACCTCGCCGTTCTTCAGGTTCTCCAGCAACTTCAGATACCGCTCCTCATGGGTCTTCTCGATCTTGCCCACGCCCTCGAACCGCGCAGCCAGGGCCAGGAAGCCCTCCTCCTCAGCGGTCTTGGCCATCTCGGCGTACATCTGGGTCCACTCTTCGTTCTCGCCGGCAGCGGCGGCGCGGAGGTTCTCCTCGGTGGAGCCGATGCCCTCCAGGGCCTTGAACCACAGCTTGGCGTGCTCCTTCTCGTTGAGGGCGGTCTCCTGGAAGATGGCCGCGATCTGCTCGTAGCCCTCTTTCTTGGCCTTGCTGGCATAGTAGTCGTACTTGTTGCGGGCCTGGGACTCCCCGGCGAACGCTTTCCACAGATTGGCCTCAGTCTTGCTTCCCTTCAGTTCCATGGTGATTGTGCTCCTTTCATGTTCATCATTTATCGTTGATCGCTTGATTACAATTCCATACACCGCTGCCGCGGCGTCAGAAAACAGGTAAAAAACGGCGGTTTACGTCGTGTCCCGGTTCTCACCGCCGAGACAGGCAGGACAGATGCCATGGAAGGTGAGATCGTGACTCTGGACGATCCGGCCATCCATCTCCGCCAGATGGTCCAGCCCGTGGTCATAGGGCAAATCCACATCGAAGACGCCGCCGCATTCCCGGCAGCAGAAGTGGGCGTGGGGCGCCGTCACGGCGTCGAACCGGATCATCGGCCCCATGATCTCCGTCATCCGCCCCTCCTCCGCCATCTGATGGAGGTTCCGGTACACGGTACCCAAGCTCAGCTTGGGCATGGAGGGCTTCAGGCGGCTGTACACCATCTCCGCGGAGGGGTGGTCTTCGCCCTCTAATACGGAGCGGTAAATGGCCTCCCGCTGTTGGGAATAGCGCTGCTGGCCCGGCATAGATCCCCCCTCCTTAAACAATAATGATTACTGATACTAATATACTATAGGCAGGTCAAAAAGGCAAGAGAAATTTTGCGAAAGATTTGAAAAATGTCCCTGCGATTTTTGGCGTGGTCCGGGGGACAATAGCACTTGGGTATCGCAGACAACGGAACTCCATGAGAAGGAGGAAAACGGTTTGAAAAGAAGTTTCGCTCTTTTGCTGGTGACGCTGCTGGCGCTGTTCGCCCTGACGGCCTGCGGTTCCAACCGGAACAACGCTGGAGCCGGCAGCAGCAGTGTCACTCCCGATAACGGAGCCGGCAGCAGCGTCGCCCCGGACAACAGTGCCGGAGAAAACGGTATGCTGGACAACGGCGCCGCGTCCTATCCCGACGAGAATCTGAACGGGAACACCAGCGCCAACAACACCCCCGCCGGCAGTGCCGCTGGCAGCGCCAACAGCACCGCCCGCAGCGGCAATCCCATCACCCGGGGCGCCAATGACATCGTCCAGGGCACGGAAAACGTGGCCCGGGACACCGGCAACGCCATCGGCAATGCCGGACGCGCGGTTGGCAACGCAGTGGGCAGCGCCACCGGCCGGACGATCCGCAGCGCCAGCTACGATCAGATGGTCACCAACGGCCGCGTCCATGACACCGACGGCTTTCTCTACGACTATGAGAACGCCATGACGCCGGGGACCCGGTATTTCTAAAACCAGGCACGTCAAAAACAGCCGCCCTCCCGGAGAATGATTTCCGGGAGAGCGGTTGTTATACATGAGAGCGGCATTCCCCCGGACAAATGGTTGCAATTCCGTATCAAACAACCGAAGAAATCGTTACAAAGATGACAGTTTGGGGCGGCTTTTCCGGAAAGACTTGCGTTTTCCGGCGAAACTGGTAGAATGACACCATCGCCGGGAATCTGCCCGGTAAATTCGCTGTACAGGAGGACAACGATGGAGCACACACGGGAGAAGAACCGGCTCCGGCCCTTCAGGACCGCCAAATATCTGCTGCTGGGCGTCCTGCTGTGTGCCGTGGTGGGCACGGTTTGCTGGTTTGCCGGACGCGGCGGCGTGGAGGAGACCACGGAGCTGGACGCCGTGGTGCTGGAGAATCAGCTCACCGGCATCAGTGAGCTGGCCAGCGTTACCTATTCCTATACCAACATGGCCCAGTTCAAAAATAGCAGCGAGTTCTACGGCATGAAGGTGCCCTTTACCACCAAGAGCTTTATCCTCACCTACGACGGCGTCATCAAGGCCGGGGTGGATCTGTCGGCGGCGGAGGTCCGGGTGTCCGGCACCGCCGTGACGGTGAAGCTGCCGGAAGCGGCGATCCTGTCCCATGAGATCGACGAGGACAGCGTGGAGGTCTTCGACGAGAAGACCAGCATCTTCAACCCCTTCACCGTGAAAGACATGGCGGCCTTCCAGGCGGACCAGAAGCAGGCGATGGAGGCCAAGGCGCTGGACAAGGGTCTGCTGACCGAGGCGGCGGAGAAGGCGAAGATCAGCGTGGAGGCGCTGCTGTCCGCCGCTCTGCCGGAGGGATACACCCTGACGGTACGGTGACAGACCGCGAGCAATCAAAACTCCCCTCTGTTCGAAAACAGAGGGGAGTTTTTTGTCGCTATATTACGAAACGTATCGCAAATTCTCAGAAGGAGACGACCTCCTGGGCGGGCTTGGCACAGGGGGCGATGGACAGTACGTTCATCACCGGGCCCTTGCCCTTGTAGGCCTTGTGCTTCTCCACGGACATCCGGGCCGTGACCTCGATCCAGTCCCGGTTCTCGTACTGGTCCAGGCCCTCGCCCTTGGCGATGAGGCCGTAGAAGGTGATGTCCTTCTCGCAGCACACCATGGCGAACCGGCCCGGGCAGTGGATGCCGGGATACTTCTTGGAGTGGCACATCACCAGCTTCAGATGCACCAGCTTGCCGTCGTACCGCTCCGGATGATCCATGACGTCCACGTACCAGACGCCGTAGTCGTCGTCGGGAATGTCGATGATCTCCTGGGTCAGGTCGAAGGGGCACTCGTCGCCGGTGAGATAGTCCTCGGAGTTGCCCTTGTTGTCCTCCAGATAGATGTCCGCCCGGCGGTTCACCATCCGCAGGTTCCGCTTCCGCAGGGAGTCCTTCAGCTCGTCGGTACAGCGGTTGAACACGATGAGGTCCGCGTTGGTGATCTTCTCCATCATCAACTGGCCCATGTTCTTGGCATACAGGTCGAAAGTCTCCGCCTGGACGAAGGTCATGATCTGGTACAGCACCCAGTTGGCGGGCAGCACCTCCCGGTACAGCCGCTCCATCTGCCACATGCCGTTGTACTCGATGAGGACCTGCTTGGGACGGTACTTCTTCTCCAGCTCCTTCATATAGGAGCATTTCAGGTCCTCCTCGTTCTCAATGGTGACAACGGTGACGTTGTCCAGCGCCCGGGAGTTGTACTCCTCCTCGCCCTCCTCGCAGCACAGCAGCAGCGTGCGGTCCTGGCGGGCGAAGCCGTCCTCCAGGATGCCGTTGATGAAGTTGGTCTTGCCGCCGTCCAGAAAGCCGGCCACCAGATAAACAGGAATATCCATGGTAAAACTCTTTTCCTTTACATAGATTCAGCCGGGATGCCCTTCGGCATCCGGCGCGGATCAAAGGCCGAACAGGCCGGGCAGGGCGGACTCCTTCAGCTCGGAGCCGATGACGCACAGACGGCCGGTGTAGTCGGCGGAGCCAACGCGGACGTCATGCTCCTCAGGCACGTAGTCGAAGTTGATCCAGGTGCCGTCGGCGCTGTGGACGATGCCCTTGGCCCGCAGGATGTGGCCGTACTCGCCGGAGTCCAGCTTGGTCAGAATGGACTCGATCTCCGCTGCGGTGAACGTCTTGGGGGTCTCGACACCCCAGGAGGTGAACACCTCGTCGGCATGATGATGGTGATGGTGGCAGGAGCACTCGGGATCATCGCACTCGCCGTGGTCGTGGTCATGGTGGTGCTCGTGGTCGTGGTGATGATGCTCATGCTCATCGTGATCATGGTGATGCTCATGGTCATGGTCGTGGTCGTGATGATGGTGCTCATGGTCATCGGCATCGTCATCATGGTCGTGATGGTGATGATGCTCGTGTTCATCCTCATGGTCGTGATCATGGTGGTGATGCTCGTGCTCGGCCTCCTCGGCCTCGTGCTCCGCCCGCATCTTCTCCAGCAGCTCGTCCGCCAGGGACACCTTCTCAATGGCGGAAAGGATGGTCTTGCCGTCCAGCTGATCCCAAGGGGTGGTGAGGATGGCGGCGCCGGCGTTCTTCTCCCGCAGGAGGGCCACAGCGGCCTCCAGCTTCTCCTGGCTCAGCTTCTGGGTCCGGGAGAGGACGATGGTGCCGGCGGATTCGATCTGGTTGTTGTAGAACTCGCCGAAGTTCTTCATATAGACCTTCACCTTGGTGGCGTCGGCCACAGTGACAAAGCTGTTGAGCTTCATGTCCGGCACGTCCTTCACTGTGTTCTCCACCGCCACGATGACGTCGCTGAGCTTTCCCACGCCGGAGGGCTCAATGAGGATGCGGTCCGGATGGAACTGGGCCTCCACCTCTTTCAGCGCCTTGTTGAAGTCGCCCACCAGGGAGCAGCAGATGCATCCGGAGGACATCTCGGAGATCTGGATGCCGGCGTCCTTCAGGAAGCCGCCGTCGATGCTGATCTCGCCGAACTCGTTCTCGATGAGCACCAGCTTCTCGCCCTGATAAGCCTCGGCCAGCAGCTTTTTGATAAGGGTCGTCTTGCCGGCACCCAGGAAGCCGGAAACAATATCGATCTTTGTCATATTATCAAGTCCTTTGTATTGAAATCATGTAATCATTGGTCAGTGACGGAAAAAACCGCTCTGACCAATTATCATACCACTTTTAGCGGAAAATGCAACTCTGAAGGTGAAAATCTTGAAAAAGATGTGGCTGGAACGCGCGCAGGCAGGACAGGTGCGCCGATTGGATCGGTCCATCCGGTCTTTTTACGATTTATTCACAGAAGTCCCCTTGATTCTCCCGCGTGCCATGATATAATGTTCGCTATTAAACTATCTTGTCCTTTGTTTACCGAGGGCAACGAGAAACGAGAGGTGACATCCATGCTGCGGCAGAAATATGTCGCACACCAGTTAAAGATCGTCATGAACAAGGTCAACCGCTACGCGGATGCCTCCATGCCGCCGGAAGTCAAGGAGGAGGTGACGGAACGCCAGGGCCGCGTCCTGGGATATCTGCACCGCAATCAGGACCAGGATATTTTCCAGAAAGATGTGGAAGCGGCGTTCTGCATCACCCGTTCCACCGCCTCCAAGATGCTCTCCGCCATGGAGGAAAGCGGGCTGATTACCCGCTCCGGCGTGACCGGAGACGCCCGGCTGAAAAAACTGGCCCTGACGGAGAAGGCTCTGGTCCATATCCAACTGCTCCAGACCGGAATGCAGGGCTTCGAACAGACGCTGACCCGCGGCATGACGGAGGAGGATAAAGACACCCTCCTCCGTCTGCTGGGGATGATCGAGCACAATGTGGAGACCGCCTGGGCCTCCCTGCAAAACGGAAAGGAGTAACCGACCCATATGCTGAAAACCCTTTTGGCACAGGTAGGGGAGTACCGAAGATCCTCCGTCCTGGCCCCCTTGCTCACGATCCTGGAAGCCATTTTCGAGACCATGGTCCCCTTTGTGATGGCCTCCATCATCGACGACGGCATTGAGGCCGGAGACATCGGCCATGTGTACCGCTACGGTGCCCTGATGGTGGGCCTGGCGGCCATGGCCCTGCTCTGCGGCGTCCTGGCCGGCACAGTGGCCGCCCACGCCTCCACCGGCTTTGCCGCCAACCTGCGGGCAGGGATGTTCCACAACATCCAGAGCTTCAGCTTCGCCAACATTGACAAATACTCCACCGCCGGTCTGGTGACCCGTCTCACCACCGACGTCACCAACCTCCAGAACGCCTTCCAGATGATCCTCCGGATGTGCGTTCGGGCGCCGGTGACCATGATCTGCGCCATCATCATGTCCGTGTCCATCAGCCCGCGACTGAGCTTGGTGTTCCTGGTGGCCCTGCTGTTTCTGCTGGCGGTACTGCCCACCATCCTGGTCCCCACCAGCCGGACCTTCCGGAAGGTGTTCCGGAAATACGACGATTTGAACGCCAGTGTGCAGGAGAACGTCTCCGCCATCCGGGTGGTGAAGAGCTTTGTCCGGGAAGACCACGAGGAGGAGAAGTTCCGCAAAGCCGCCCAGGCTCTGTACGATCTGTCCGTCAAGGCGGAGAGCCGTCTGGCCTTCAACCAGCCGTCTATGATGGTGGCTGTGTATGGCTGTAATCTGGCCCTGAGCTGGTTCGGCGCCCATATGATCGTGGGCAGCTCCCTCACCACCGGCGAACTGTCCATGATGTTCTCCTACGTGATGAACATTCTGATGGGCCTGATGATGCTGTCCATGATCTTCGTCATGGTCACCATGTCCCTGGCCAGCGCCCAGCGCATCGCCGAGGTGCTGAATGAAAAGAGCGACCTGACCTCCCCCGAGAACGCCGTCACAGAGATCGCCGACGGCAGCGTGGACTTTGACCACGTCTCCTTCTCCTATAAAACCGGCAGCGGAGAGCCGGTGCTGCAGGACATCGACCTCCACGTGAAGTCCGGCGAGACCATCGGCGTCATCGGCGGCACCGGCAGCGCCAAGTCCAGTCTGGTGAATCTGATCTCTCGCCTGTACGACGTGTCCGGCGGCGCCGTGCGCGTGGGCGGCCGGGACGTCCGGGAGTACGATCTGGACACTCTTCGGAATCAGGTGTCCGTGGTGCTCCAGAAGAACGTGCTGTTCTCCGGCAGCATCTACGACAACCTTCGGTGGGGCGACAAAAATGCCACCGCCGCGGAGTGCCGCCGGGCCTGCCGGCTGGCCTGCGCCGATGAGTTCATCGACCGCTTCCCCGACGGCTACAACACCCACATTGAGCAGGGCGGCACCAACGTCTCCGGCGGTCAGAAGCAGCGGCTGTGCATCGCCCGCGCCCTGCTGAAAAAACCGAAGATCCTGATCCTGGACGACTCCACCTCCGCGGTGGACACCGCCACCGACGCGAAGATCCGGCGGGCCTTCCGGGAGGAGATCCCCGACACCACAAAATTCATCATCGCCCAGCGCATCTCCAGCGTCCAGGACGCGGACCGCATCCTGGTGCTGGACGACGGACACATCAGCGGCTTCGGCACCCATGAGGAGCTGCTGAAGACCAACGCCATCTACCAGGAGGTCTACGAAAGTCAGACCAAAGGCAGCGGCGATTTCGACAAAAACGGAGGTGAGGACTGATGGCACAGCCCCGTCCCATGCGCGGGCCTCACGGCCCTGGCCCCAGAGGGCCTCGTCCCAAAGTGGAAAATCCGGGCAGGATCCTGAAGCGGCTGTTCGGCCTGATCTTCCGGAACTACGCCTTCCGCTGCGCCGTGGTGCTGGTATGCATCATCGGCAGCGCCCAGGCCACCGTTCAGGGCACATTGTTCCTGAAATCCCTCATCGACGACTATATCATCCCCATGGTGGAGACCGGCAGCACCGACTACGCGCCGCTGGCGGCGGCTCTGGTCCGCGTCGGCTGCATCTACGGTGCCGGCGTTCTGTGCTCCTGGAGCTACAGCCGCATCATGGTCAACGTGTCCCAGGGCACCATGCGGGACCTGCGGGATCAGGTCTTCCGGCACATGGAGCGCCTGCCCATCTCCTATTTTGACCGCCACGCCCACGGCGACATCATGTCCGTCTACACCAACGACATCGACACTCTGCGGCAGATGATCTCCCAGAGCCTTCCCCAGCTGGTGAACAGCTCCGTCACCATCGTCACCGTGTTCGTCAGCATGGTGATCCTGAACATTCCCTTGACGGTGCTGACCTGCGCCATGATCGTGCTGATCCTCAACGTCAGCAAGCGGCTAGCGGCCAAGTCCTCCAAATACTTTGTGGAGCAGCAGCGGAATCTGGGCGCCGTCAACGGCTACATTGAGGAGATGATGGACGGCCAGAAGGTGGTGAAGGTCTTCTGCCATGAGCAGGAGAGCCTGGACGGCTTCCTGGATCTGAACGAGAAGCTCCGGGTCAGCGCCAACAACGCCAACAAATTCGCCAATATCATGATGCCCACCGTGGCCCAGATGGGCAACTGCAGCTATGCGCTGTGCGCGGTGTTGGGCTCCGCCATGGCGGTGGGCGGCTTCGGCGGCATCACCCTGGGCACGCTGGTGTCCTTCCTGACGCTGAACAAGAACTTCACCCAGCCCTTCTCCCAGCTGAGCCAGCAGGCCAACAGCGTGGTCATGGCTCTGGCCGGTGCCCAGCGGGTCTTCGCCCTGCTGGACGAGAAGCCGGAGACCGATGACGGATACGTGACCCTGGTGAACGCGGCTTACGACCATGACAACAACCTGGTGGAGACAGACCGGCGCACCGGCACCTGGGCCTGGAAGCATCCCCACAAGGCCGACGGCACCGTCACCTACACGGAGGTCCGGGGCGACATTGTCTTCGACGGTGTGGACTTCGGCTACACGCCGGAGAAGATCGTCCTCCACGACATCAAGCTCTATGGCCGTCCCGGCCAGAAGATCGCCTTCGTCGGCTCCACCGGTGCCGGCAAGACCACCATCACCAACCTCATCAACCGGTTCTACGACATTCAGGACGGCAAGATCCGGTATGACGGCATCAATATCAACAAGATCAAAAAGGCGGATCTGCGGCGGTCCCTGGGCATCGTCCTCCAGGACACCCATCTGTTTACCGGCACAGTGATGGAGAACATCCGCTTCGGCCGTCTGGACGCCACCGACGAGGAGTGCGTGGCGGCGGCCCAGTTGGCCAACGCCCACGGCTTCATCTCCCGCCTGCCCGACGGCTATCAGACCATGCTCACCGGCGACGGCGCCAACCTGTCCCAGGGACAGCGGCAGCTCATTGCCATTGCCCGGGCTGCTGTGGCGGACCCGCCGGTGCTGATCCTGGATGAGGCCACCAGCTCCATCGACACCCGCACCGAGGCGCTGGTGCAGAAGGGCATGGACGGCCTGATGTACGGCCGCACCACCTTCGTCATCGCCCACCGGCTGTCCACCGTCCGCAATGCGGACTGCATCATGGTGCTGGAACAGGGCCGCATCATCGAGCGGGGCACCCACGACGAGCTCATCGAGCAGAAGGGCCGCTATTACCAGCTCTACACCGGCAACGCCGCCGAACAGGCGGGCTGACCGAACACCGGATGGATACGCAAAAACCGGGAACCGTGCTTTCACGGTTCCCGGTTTTTCTGTTTTGTTCAGTGTTCCGCGGTCTCCGCCGGGACAGCGTGCCGGCGCTTCAGCCGCCGGTAGGCCAACACGAAGCAGATCAGGTGGGTCAGGAACGTGATGGCCCAGGACACGGGATAGGACCAGTAGATGCCGGCGGGCGTGTGGAACGCCGGGATCTGGAAGATGGTGGCGATCCACACCAGCCGCAGCGCGCAGACCCCCATCAGCGAGACCAGCATGGGCATAACAGAGTAGCCGATGCCCCGCAGGGAGCCCACCATGGTGTCCATCATGCCGCAGAGGAAGTAGGCCATGCAGATGATGACCAGCCGGTTCATACCGGCGGCAATGACATCGGGGCTTTCGGAATAGATTCCCAGCAGCCGCTGTCCGAACAGCGCGACCAGCCCGCCCAGCGCCAGTCCCGTCACGGCGGTGCAGCCCTGGGCCCACAGCAGAATGGGACGGATGCGCTCGATGCGCCCGGCGCCCAGATTTTGGCTGGTAAAGGAGATATTCGCCTGATAGAAGGCGTTCATGGACACGTAGACAAAGCCCTCGATATTGGAGGACGCCGCGTTGCCCGCCATGACGGTGTTTCCGAACAGGTTGACGGAGGACTGGATCACCACGTTGGACAGGGCGAACAGGATGCCCTGGAAACCGGCAGGCAGGCCCACCTGCAGGATCTGGCGGAGCCGGACCGGCCAGAAGCGCAGCTCCCGCAGCTCCAGATGGACGCCGCCCTGTTCCCGCATCATGCACCGCACCACCAGGAAAGCAGAGATGCACTGGGAGATCACCGTGGCCAGGGCCACGCCCGCCACGTCCAGCTGGCAGATGATGACGAAGAACAGGTTCAGCGCCACGTTCACCACGCCGGCGATGAACAGATAGTACAGCGGCCTCCGGGTATCCCCCACGGCTCGCAGCAGGGCAGCGCCGAAGTTATAGAGCATGGTGGCGGGCATCCCCAGAAAATAGATCCGCAGGTACAGCGCCGCCAGGTCCAGCACCTCCGGTGGGCACTGCATCCAGGTCAGGACGGTCCGGGCGCCCAACGCCCCCACCACCGCCAGCACGCAGCCGCTGACCAGTCCCAGCATCATGGCGGTATGGACCGTCTGCCGCAGGCCCGTCCGGTCGCCGGAGCCGTAGAACCGGGCCGCCAGAATGTTGGCGCCCACGGACAGGCCGATGAACAGGTTCACCAGCAGGTTGATCAGGGAGGTGTTGGACCCCACCGCCGCCAGAGAGTTGTCTCCGGCGAAGCGGCCCACCACAATGATATCCGCCGCGTTGAACAGCAGCTGCAGCACGCTGGAGAGCATCAGCGGCAGGGCAAATTGCAGCATTTTGGGCAGGATCGCCCCACTGCACATATCGATTTCATACCGTCTGCCGGGTGTTCCCGCCATACGCCTCGCCGCCTCCTTGCGCCGTTTGATTGTCAATTCCGATGGGTGGAGCCGTGCTCCGCAGCCATTCAGCAGGCCCTATTCTAGCACGCCCCGCCATGGATTGCCATAGGCATTTGCGGAAAAAGGCAAATTCTCCATTTTTCACGGTTTTTTACCATGGGGACTGTCTTTTTGCCGGAAAGATGGTATAATTTCAGGCATATTCATTCTGATTTCAGGAGGAACACTCATGCGGATCGTCATCTCCCCGGCCAAGAAGATGAATGTGGACACCGATACTTTTCCCTGCCATGCCCTGCCCCGTTTCCTGGATCGGACGGAGCGGCTGCTGGCCCGGCTCCGGGAGCTGTCTCCCCGGGAACTTCAGGCCCTCTGGCGGTGCAATGAGCAGATCGCCGCGCTGAATGTGGAACGTCTGTCAGCGATGGACCTCCGACGGCGGCTGACCCCCGCTCTACTGTCCTACGAGGGTATCCAGTACCGCTACATGGCGCCGTCAGTGTTCACGGCGGAGGAACTTGCCTACGTGGAGGAGCATCTCCGTATCCTGTCCGGCTTTTACGGCCTTCTGCGGCCCTTTGACGGCGTGACGCCCTACCGGCTGGAGATGCAGGCAAAGCTGGCGGTGGACGGCTGCCGGGACCTATATCAGTTCTGGGGGGATTCCCTGGCGGCGGCGCTGGCCAAGGAGACAGACACCATCGTGGACCTGGCCTCCTGGGAATACGGCCACTGCGTGGCCCGGCACCTGCCTGTCGGCGTCCGCCGGATCATCTGCGTGTTCGGGGAGCTGAAGGGCGGCAAGGTGGTGGAAAAGGGAACCCTCTGCAAAATGGCCCGTGGCGAGATGGTCCGCTACATGGCGGAACATCGGGTGGAGGACCCGGCGGAACTGCGGAACTTTGACCGCTTGAGCTACGTCTTCTCCCCGGAGCACTCCGATGAGGGCGTCTATGTGTTCCTCAAAGAGGCAGCGGACCGCTGACGCCCCGGATCGCAGCCGCATCTTCAAAAAAGCATGGAGACCGCCTGACGCCGGCTGCGGCATCAGGCGGTCCTGGCATATGCGCATACAAAAACCCGGCGTGACCGAAGTCACGCCGGGTCTCCGAAAGCCTACGCTCTCAGGATCTCTGTGTTACCGGTCACCCGTGTTAGGCACAGGTCTCCCCATAACCGCTCAGGCCATGTAACGATACAGCATGGTCACGATCTGGGCGCGGGTGCAGCCCTGATCGGGGCTGAAGGTGGTGGCGGTAGTGCCATTGGTGACACCCTCGCTCACGGCCCACAGGGTGGCGTCAGCGTAGTAGGCGCCGGCGGCCACGTCGGTGAAGGGATTGGTCCCGGTGGCGGCAGCCGCACCAGCGGAGCGCCACAGGAAGGTGACGGTCTGGGCACGGGTCACGGTCTGGTTGGGGCTGAAGGTAGTATCCGTGGTGCCCTTGGTGATGCCCTGCTCCACGGCCCACAGCACGGCGTCATAGTAGTAGGCGCCGGCGGCTACGTCGGTGAAGGGATTCTCAGCGGACTTGGGTGCGGGGCTGCCGGCAGCACGCCACAGGAAGGTGACGGTCTGGGCACGGGTGCAGGTGGCGTTGGGCGTGAAGGTGGTGTCGGTCGTACCCTTGGTGATGCCGGACTCCACAGCCCAATCCACGGCGGCGGCGTAGTAGGCGTCGGCGGCCACGTCGCTGAAGCTGGTCTCGGGAGCCGTGGGCTCCTTTTCGACCTCGGTGAAGGCGGCGTCAACGGTGACGGCGCTGCCGGGCATGGTGAAGGTGTACTTGCCGCTCTTCTCGGAGACGGCGATCTCCTTGCCGTTGGTGTCGGTGACGGTCAGGTTGTCCAGCTCGAAGCCCTCGTCGGCCTTGACAGTCAGGGTGACAGTGGCGCCCTTGGCAGCCTTGGAGACGTTGGAAGTGACAGAGCCGTTCTCAGTGGCCTCGATCTTCACGCTGTAGGTGGAGACGCTGCCGGAGGAAGAGCCGCCGGAAGAGGAACCGCTGCCACCGCTGTAGCTACCGAGCTCAGCAACCTCGTAGGCCTCGTCGGTCAGCAGGCTGGCGAAGATGGCGTTGCTGATGAACGCATACTCGTCGCGCTGGTGGGCCTTGTTGGTCATGGAGTTGGCAAACAGGGTGATGTTGATCTCGTTGCCGTTCATGTCGGGGCCCTCATAGGAGAAGCCCATGATGCCGTTGATGAAGGCATTGTAGCTGTCATCATCACCGTTCATGAAGCCCTCCATGGGCTCGCCGCCATCCCGCTGGACCAGGACCTTGGCGCCCTCGGGCAGGGTGGTGAAGTAGTACAGGCCGTAGCCGTACATCACGTTATCGCCGTCGGCGATGTAGCTGGCGTTCACCAGAGTCTCCTCGGGATAGATGACGGTGCTCAGGCAGTCCATACCATAGGTACGGCCGGTACCGACAGCAATGAGGTTTTTGTTGACCGTGCTGACAGCACTGGAGGTATAGCCCACATAGGTGGCGCCGTTCTTCACAGCGGCCAGACCGCCGTTGTCCAGAGCGGTGGCGCCGATGACGGCGTCGGCCTTGGAGGCGTCCTTGGTGGTGGTGAAGTTCAGCATGTCCATGGCCATGCGGTCATAGTTGTAGCCGGCGGAACCCACCAGAGTGGAGTAAACATAGCCGGAGGAAGTCTTGGTCAGCGCTCTCTCAGTGCCGCTGATGTACACGGTGGGAGCCTTCTCGATGGTGTAAGCGGTGAGCTCGGGCTCCAGCACGCCGGTGCCGGTGAGGATGTACTCATCCGCCACGGTCAGCCAGTCCTTGTAGGAGCAGATGAAGTCGCCCTTGTACTCGCCCTCGGTGATCATGCCGACCTGCTTGCCGTCCTTCAGCAGGGCGTTGACGGCGGCGGTGGAATCCTCGGAGGCGTTGGAGATGATGACGTCGCCGCCGAGCTTACCGGTGATCTGGGACTTGGCGTTGGCCTTCAGATACGCAAGGCCGCTCTCATAATCCAGGGTCTGGCCCACGGCGGCCGCGATGGTCTCGTAGGCGGCGGGCTCGGCGCAGATGACCTGGTCAAAGCCGCGGGTGTAATTGAAGGCGGTGATGCCCTCGGAGTACAGGTCGGTCCAGTTGCGGATCAGGGTGCCCTCATACAGCACGCCATTGGCCACGGCACGCTTGGCCTGGTACATGGACACGATCATGGTGCCGGCGGGATAGGTCTCGCCCTTGTAGGTGAAGGCCTTGTCGGTGATGCCGACCAACACATCGTTGCGGGTCAGCCACTCGATCATGTCGTAGGCGGCCTGCAGGTTGACCTGATGCTCGCTGTCCAGAGGAATGATGTAGCACTCGGGGAAGAACTGGCCGTTCTCGCCCTCGCCGTCGAAAGCGGGACGGAACAGGTCGGCCTCGGCACCCTCCACGTCGGCGGAGTCCACCAGCCAGGCGCCGACTTCCTCGTCGGTGTTCTCGTTGTTCAGGCAGCGCTTGTAGATCTCCAGCTGGGCCAGGAAGTAGCCTTCCTTCTCAGCGGCCACATAGTCGGACAGGCCCACCATAGCGAAGGTGTCGGCGATACGGCCGGACTCGGAATAAGCGGGCATTTCAACGGTGTAGGCCACGCAGCCCTGCAGCATGGCGAACTGGGGAGTGTAGCTGGTGGACATATCGTCCCAGGGATACTCCCAGTAGGGAGCGCCGGTTTCATCGCTGGTCAGATAGTCGCGCATGGGGATGACATAGCTCTGCCAGTCGTCGTTGTTGGCAACGGCAGCGGCGCCCATGGCCTCGCCGCCGGTCATCAGGTGCTCGGACAGCAGGTCATACTCGAAGTTGGGCTCGTGGGGAGGAGAGCAGGGCTCGAACTGATAGGCAGTCACCTGGCCGTGGAACTCCACCAGGGTGACGGGGTTGTAGGTGGCGATGAGGTGCTGCATGTTCCGGGTCTCGGACATGGTCTGGAAGGAGTTGTCGCGGTTCAGGTCATAGCCGCCGGAGGAGGTACGGGTCACGTACATACGGCCTTCCACGTTCTCCTCGGGGACCAGGATGAAGAACACCTCGTCCAGCAGCTCGTCCACATCGATGGTGGTCTCCTCGCTGGTATAGTAATCGTCAAAGCCTTCCACCTTGCCGGAGTTCTGGCTTCCTCTGGCAGCGTTGGCTTCCGGCAGGATGGCGCCCAGATAGGAGGTCTTGTCCGCGATCAGGTCAGGGATGTGCAGGCCCAGAGCCTCGCGCTGCTCGGCCAGCACCTCCTGCCCTTCGTCGGTCAGGCCGGTGAGCTTGGTGTAGTCGATCTTCTCGTCCTCCATCAGCATCCGGGCGAACTCCAGAACGGCGTCCACAGCGGCCACCTCGTTGGAGTGGATGTTGGAGTACATGACGGGCACCTGATAGTCCAGCTCGCCGGCTTCGATCTCGGCGATGACCTTCTCAGGCTCCGTCTCGGCGCGGTCGCACAGCTCCAGCCAGTTCTCAACGGCGGCGCTGTCCTTGGCGATGATCAGATAGGGCATGTCATAGCCGGCGTTGGACTGGCCCATGACCTTATGGACGGCATAGGGCACGGCGGTGTCGGCATCGTCGTCACCCAGAGCGGCCAGCTCCTTCAGGTCGGCGTAGATCTCCCACATGGTGTGGAAGGACGCATAGGGCTTGATCTCCACGATGACATCCTTGCCCAGGTCCACATCTTCGCCGTCCGCAGTGGCCTTCAGCTCAAAGACGCCGCAGACGTCCAGATAGACGCCGCCGTTGGAGTGAGGCGCACTGATGTTGCCGCGGCTGGACATGGGGCTGACGTCAAAGGACAGGGTCACGGCGGACTCTTCCTCGTCGAAGCCGGTCTCAACATTGTTGATCTTCAGGTAGGATGTATAGGCCTTGGGCACATTCTCCAGGTCGATGACATCCTGTTCGTTGGGGTACATCTCATTCTCGTCGTGGAGGGGATTGAACTCGTCATCCTCGCCGGGATTGGCATAGGACTCGAGACGCTCCAGCGTCCAGGTGATGTCCGCGCCGTTCACAGCCGCGAACACGTCCTCGGACAGCTGGAATTCCAGTTCCTCACTGGACGCATCGGTCTGGGAGATGAAGAGATACTCCGTCTCTCTTACCCCTGTCGGCTCAGTCGGCTCGACTGGTCCCGGAGTCTCCCCCGCGGCCAGAGCGCTGCTGGTCAGCAGCATGGAAGCTGACAGCAGAGCTACCAGCATCCGCTTCATGGTGTGCAGTGTTTTCACGTTATTTCCCCCTTTTTGTTGTATAAAAAAACAGGCTTTCCGCATACGCGGGGAGAAGCCCATTCTTTTCCCATAAAATTACATTGATTCATGCATTCCGCATTTCTGTTTCATCCATGCTTTGTCTCATAGATAATACCACTTCCCAGGGGAAACATCAATATGCACAACGCACAGTTCCATTTACGAAAACTGTATAATTTTCACAACTTGTGCATAATATTCCTGGGTATTTCGCAATAAAATGCGTCTATTTTCCCCATATTCCGTTTTGCCCCGCGTGTTCTGCGTGAATGCCGGTGAATGTTTTTTCATCGCCGCCCGGCATTTTTGTCGGAAATCGTTCTGAAAGCGGAAAAATTTCGCCGGAATCATACGATTCCGGCGAAATTTTATATTTTTCCGGTAAATTCTGTTTGATGAGCCGCGCAACCGGTTTTGGAGAATCCGCCTGTTTACGTATCCCTATGCCTCCGCATCAGCTCAGCAGCTCCACGATCTGCTTCAGCGCCAGATCATCCCCGACATTGCCCGGGAATATGATATAAGAGAGGTTTTCAAAACGGCTCTCTTTTCCCAGCTTCCACACGGGAACGCCCGGCAAAATCTGTCCCGCCACAATGGCTTTTTTCACGCCCAATCCCTTTGTTCCAATATCACTGGATGTGATTCCGCCTTTTGCCACCAAATAGGCGGGCCGCACTTCCAGCTTTGCCACGATCTCTGATAACGCGTCAGAAATTCTTCTCGCCAGAGCAAGTTCGTCCTCTTTATTTCCTGTATTCAGATCGATCCTCTCACGGCGAGTCATCAACACGGTCGTTTTTCCAGCCGCAATGGAATCGGTACATTCCTTCAGAGCTCTTTCCACTTCTCTCTCCAGCGCTCCGGGATCAACAGCCAAATGCTGATTAAACGTCACAGTCCGGACCGCGCAGCAGTTTACCAGCTTCTCCACCTGCCTAGTGGTCTTTGCCACATGTGATCCAACCACGATCAGGCCTCCGTTACAGTTCCCCTCCTCAATCAGCTCACTCCGTCCGAGCAGAAGCTTGTCCGGAATCCCCGCGATCACCTTGGGGAAGGCTGCCGCCGTTCTGAACAGGAATTTCTTTCCTGCTTTGATGCTGCGCATGACCGCCACCGCGAAGCTGCGCAGATCCCAATAGCTGACAGCGTTGACCACCACTTTTCCAAATCCGGAAACACGCTCCAGCTTGTTGAGCATCCTGTTATAGTCCGCCGCTCTTAACTCGGTCAGCGAAAAACAGGTCACTTCCTCCGCACGATACTCTCTGCCGGTTTTCTCTTCGATCCATCGCCTCAGATCTGACTCATGATACCCGAACGTGGGATCTTTCGCAAACTCACTTTCTCCCACCAGCAGCAATTCATTGTTTTGCGCAATATAGTGAATATTTTCGATGGTGTATCTGTTTCCCTCCGGGAAAAACGGAATGATGATCTCCCCGTCAAACGGCCCTGCTCCGCATGATTCCAATGTTTCCTTCAAGGTCTGCGTTTCAATGGGATAATGCCCCCTCAGTGTGGAATCCCCGCGACTGATCAGCAAATAAGGGACGCCCGCCTTCCGCGCAGCCCGCTCCAATCGACGGGCTAAAAGCTCATGCTCCCGTTTCGTCCGTTCCGAGGAAAAGCTTCTGGAATTCGTTAAAATATAAAACATCGGATCCGGTCCGGTGAGTCCGCACAGCAGGCTCTCTTCTTCCCAATCTGTAAATACCGGAATGTCATGGACCGTCTGCGTCCCGGTCGGATCATCATCTACAACAACAATTTTGTGCGGAAAATTCTCCAGCTCCTGCTGCAATGCCGCATCTACAGACTGCCGCCACATTTCGGGAGGATTCCATTGAAACTGCTCCAAGTTCATCATACGCCACCAGCTCTCAATGTATTTCAGGGTCGATTGATCCTTCCTGGCGCAGCAGCTGCGCCAGTCCGTTTCATCATCGGAATCACAGGTATCCCAATATTGCTGATTTGCCGAAACTCTCTGTCGTAAAGTCAATTTTTCCCTGTATGATGGGCATTCCGGCTCAAAGCCGCAGGGGGCTCTGTGCGCTCGCTGCTCAACGACAAGCAATATGATGGATATGGTCACGACGCCGCTCGCTCCGCGCTTCACAGCATATTCCGCCATACGAGGGGTTCTTCCGCATTCTGCTGCCAATTCCCGTTATAAGGCCCGCTCTTTTCCATACAGCGGCTGTAACAAATCAGATGAATTCATATCTCTGCTTCCGCGATAACGGAACGGATTATCCCTTACCGTCCAATCATACCATGCCTTCTACTCTCTGTTCAATCAAATTCTCAAAAATGCTCTCAATGTCCTCACGATTCAGGAAGCCATTCTCTCCGCATCGTTACAACTGGCACATATAACCTAATTTTTTGCGTTATTTTTTCTTCCACTCTATCGTCCCTTTCAAGGGCTTTTCTTTTTGTTTGGCAGAGATATCCGCACGAAAAATGTTCAAAGCTGTCGTATTTTTGCCGCAATTTTAAAAATCCGGATAACAGTCAGAAAAAAGAGAAATCCTCAGTGCCTTGCGGCTCTGAGGATTTCTCCTGGTGGAGACTGGCAGACTCGAACTGTCGACCTCCTGCGTGTGAAGCAGGCGCTCTAACCAGCTGAGCTAAGCCTCCATACACAACTCCAGACGCAGTCTGGATGGTGACCCGTACGGGATTCGAACCCATGTTACAGCCGTGAAAGGGCCGTGTCTTAACCACTTGACCAACGGGCCTGATGAACTTGTGATCCCTTTCGGGACTTCCATGAAGCGCCAGGCACTTCATGGAAGTTTGGTAGCGGCACCTGGATTTGAACCGGGGACACTGCGGGTATGAACCGCATGCTCTAGCCAACTGAGCTATGCCGCCAAGCAAGGCGCCCACAACGGGCACAAATTACTATACCAGAACAGGTCCCTTTTTGTCAAGCATTTCTTCAAAATTATTTTTATCAGGAGGGCCCCCTTTGAGAGCCCTCCTGATGGAACGCGGTCTCAGAGCTTGTTGCCGGGGAAGGCCACAGGCTCACCCTTGAAGACCTGGACGATCTCCTCGCAGCAGGTGTGAGTGCAGCGCAGAACGGAGTCCTCGGTGGCAGCGCCCATGTGGGGGGTCAGCACGATGTTCTCCATGGTCACGAAGGGGTGATCCAGGGGCAGGGGCTCCTTCTCGAACACGTCCAGAGCGGCGCCGAACAGCTTGCCCTCCTGCAGGGCGCGGATCAGATCCTCCTCCACGATCAGATCGCCGCGGGCGCAGTTGATGAAGGAAGCGGTGGGCTTCATCATGCTGAACTGCTTGTAGCCGATGGAGTGGCGGGTGGAGGGATTGGACTGCAGATGGATGCTGACGTAATCGGCCTGCTGCCAGACCTCGTCGGCGGTGGCCTTCAGCTCGATGGGCAGCTTCAGGTTCTCCTGCTTCAGGAAGGGATCATAGCCGATGGCCTTCATGCCGAAGCCCTCGATGAGGATCTTGGCGAAGCACTGGCTGATACGGCCGCAGCCGATGAGGCCGATGGTATGTCCGGTGAGGTCGTGGGTGCCGGTGAGGTCATAGCGGACGTTGAAGTTGCCGCTCCGCATCTGATGGTCCACATAGCGATACCGCTGGGCGCACATCAGCAGCAGCATGGTGGCATGCTCCGCCACGGTCTGCATGTTGCCGGCGGGGGAGTAGACGACCTGAATGCCCTTCTTGGTGGCATAGTCGATGTCGATGTTGTCCAGACCAGCGCCCTGCTTGGCGATGACCTTCAGGTTGGGGCTGGCGTCCATCATGGCAGGGGTGATCTTGTCCACGCGGCAGAAAATGCCGTCCACCTGGTTGTCGGCGATCTCCTTGATCCAGCCGGCCTCGTCGCCGCACTGAGAGGTGATGACCTCCACATCGTGCTCAGCCATATACTGAATGCCGCTGTCATCCATGTGCTTCAGGGTGATAACTTT
Organism: Dysosmobacter sp. HCP28S3_G4; assembly: GCF_052065175.1. Classification (NCBI taxonomy): domain Bacteria; kingdom Bacillati; phylum Bacillota; class Clostridia; order Eubacteriales; family Oscillospiraceae; genus Dysosmobacter; species Dysosmobacter sp. HCP28S3_G4. The sequence goes on from NZ_JBQHUP010000013.1 coordinate 20,935, forward strand.
ATAGCCCATTTTTACATTCCTCCTGCAAAAATATGATGATGTCACGGTGCGCACAGCCGCCGTTTCCGCGGACTGTCTCTGCTGAAATGAAAGAATTCATGCAAAAGCAACCCTGTACCTTCCAGGCATTTGCTCCGGAATCCGCGCATCTCTATTTAGAGTATTCTAATGTGGTTTTGCAAAGAAGTCAACAGAGCGCCGGCAAAATTATGAATAAAATCTTGCATGAAATTTTGCCGGATATGACAGCCGCGTTTATCGCTTCAGACCGCGGAGGACGGAGTAGTTCCCATAATCCGCCACAGAGGACAGGTTGCTGAGGCAGACGCTGTCCACGCCGAAGAAGGCGCACAGCCGCACCCGCGCTGCCACCGCCTGTTCGTCATGGAACCAGACCACGGTCCTGGTGATTTTGCTGGCGCCCGGCATCATCTGGGTGAGATAGGCCTCGGCATACCGGCGGGAATAGTAGATATCCGTGCTGGGAGACAGCAGCATCTCCTGGATCTGATCCGCCAGGATGCTGCCGGTGAACTTGCCCCCAGTCCAGCTCAGCCCCGTTGTGGACAGCCACAGGCTGCATTTGGACAGGTCGATCCGGCCCTTCAGAGACACCAGTCCGTAGTAGATCTCCTCCAGCGGCTCCTGGGGCCCCGTGGGGAAGCCGTTGACCGTCTTCTTATAGGCGTCCACCCGCAGGATCAGACGGTCCGCCGCCGCGGCGAGGGCCTTATAGTCGTAGCCGTTGTCCGCCGTATCCACGGCAGGGGCATCCGCCGTGACATACAGCAGTTTCCCGTCTCCCATCAGAGAGCGGATCTTCTGCGTCAGGGACGTATAGCCCGCTTTGTAAGAGCTGCCCAGATCCTCGATATCCAGCAGGATGCCGTCATAGTCCACAGCCGCCTTGGCGGCGGCCTTGGCGCCGTCGTTAAGGGCGGACTGGGACCGGAGCAGATCCTTGCTGCCGGAGATCCGCAGCACCGCCTTGGCTCCCGCCTCCGCCAGACGGGTCCGGAACTTCGCAAGCTCATCGGCATCCATCGTCATGGGTGCCAGGGAGCCGTTGGACAGCAGCCGGGCGCTGGACAGCACCACCACATCACAGCCGTCGATATTGGCCATCTCAAAGGATCCGGCGACGCCGATCCGCTCAGGGCTTCTTCCGGTGCAGCAGCGGTAGACCCGCATCAGCATGGCCACCGCCTGTTCCCGGGTGGCGGTCTGATCCGGAGAGAACGTAGTGGCGCTGGTCCCGCCGGAGATCCCCAGATAGTAGGCCATGGTCAGATATCCCTTGTTGGAATCCACATCCGTAAAGGGGCAGGACAGACCCTGATCCAGACCGGCCATGGAAGTATAGCCCAGGGCGCGGATCAGCGTGACGGCCATTTCCTCCCGGGTGATGGGATCATTGGGCCGGAACCTGTCGCTCTGCAAAGTCACCGCGCCGTTGGCGCAGGCGGTCTCCACGGCGCTGTAGTACCAGGCGCCGGTGTCCTGGACGTCGGTAAAGGTGCCCTCCGCCGGGCGCACGGTCTCCCAGCCGAACAGGCGGCACAGGATCACGGTGAACGCCGCCCGGGTCATGGGATGTCCCAGTCCGAAGGTGTCCGCCGTCTCGCCCTGGACCAGTCCCGCCTCCACCGCCTGAGCGATATCGGACGCGGCCCAGTATCCGGCGGGTACGTCGCGGAATTTCAGGGACACAGCCCCGGACGGCGTCACCGCCAGAGTGCTCACCAGCGCACATACCAGCAGGCCGGCAAGCCAGTGTTTCAGTTTGCTCATGGGTATCCTCCTCGTCGGTAAAAGCGGCCGGCAGTCTCTGCCGAAGCCGCATATTTCCGGGATTTGAAAAACTTCCCTCCGGGTATTCTAGCAGAGAATGCCCATTTCGTCAAAGGGAAGCCGTCGTTTTTTGCCGCAGAACGCCCGTTTGCATGCCATTTTTTTAATTTTTTGGCAATGTTTGAAGAAATAAAATTTTTTTCTTGACTTTCACGCGGTGTCTGCTATAATAATAACGCTGTCCCGTTGAGACAGTGCAAGTGAATAGATACTTGAGCAGCTATGGAGAAGTCGCCTAGTTGGTCGAGGGCGCATGATTGGAAATCATGTAGGCCCCTAAAGGGTCTCGAGGGTTCGAATCCCTCCTTCTCCGCCAGAGAAAAACCGTGTAACCGTAATGGTTACACGGTTTTTCTTTTTTCCACCATCCCCAGCTCCGAGGCCAGCAGATCTATGACCTGCCGCGCAAAAACGGCCGGCAGCACAAGCCGCCGGCCGAAAATCGGATGATCTTGCTCTCTTTTCCTGGCAGGGAACGGTCCGCATTCGCCGGAACCGCTCTTTGGACGCAGATCACAGTTTGAAGTCTTCTCCGCTCAGCTTCGTCAGTTCGCTGAAGATGGCGATATTGCCCACCAGCGCACGCTCCATAAAGTCAATGCGGCACATGTCCACAGGCCGGTGGCAGTAATACTCCTGCATGGGAGAGTAACCGATGGCGGCCACACCGTGGCGGCCGCAAATCATGGCCAAATCGGTGCCGAAATCCCAATAGGAATAGGACACGGGCTCGCCGATTCCGGCCAGGCCCTTGGCCGCGGCGGCCACAAAGGGATGATCCTCCGCAATGCGCCAGCCCTCCTTGATGTTGGGCAGCGCCACTTCCTTGCCGGTATAGGTGGTCCTGGGCACCGTGGACACCTTGACGGCGGCGCGGAAGTCCGGGTCCTCGGCGTGGAGCCGGTCAATGATCTCCTGGATCTCCCGGACGGCGTCCTCCGGCGTCTCAGTGGGCACCAGGCGGCGGTCATAGGTGATGCTGCATCGGTCCGGCACGATGCACATGGCGCCGGGGGTGCAGCTGATGATGGTCAGGGCAATGCTGGACTTGCCCAGCTTCTCGTCCACCTGGAACTCCTCGGCGTACCGCTTTTCCACGGCGTCAATGAGCTTCATGGCCTTGTTGACGGCGTTGACGCCCAGCCAGGGCGTGCTGCCGTGACTGGTGACGCCGGAGACCTCCACGTTCAGCTCCACACGGCCGCGGTGGCCGCAGTAGATCTTCAGAGAAGTGGCCTCGCAGGACACCACACCGTCCACCGTCAGGCCGCGGGCCGGCAGAGTCTCCTCGTACAGGCCCACCATGCCGATCTGCTCGGCAGGCTCCTCCATGACCACGGCGGAGACCATGTAGTTGCCCTTGAAGCGGTAGCCCTCCTTCTTCAGCCGGGCCAGGATGGCGCCGCTGTAGATCTGGCAGGCAAGGCCGCTCTTGGTGTCGGCGGCGGCGCGGCCATGGATGACCTCCGCTTTCTCCAGTGCGGTACCGGCCTCGTTGTAGATTTCCGCCACGTCGATGACGCCGCCGTATGGCTCGTAGCCGCCCCACTCGGAGGGATCGCCCACATCCACATGGTCCAGGTGTCCGTTATACATAATGGTGGGGCCGTCCTCGGTCCCGCGCACGATGCCCACGATATTGCCCCAGTCATCCCGGAAGGCCTCGTCATAGCCCAGCTTCTGCAGCTCAGACAGGAAAATCTCAGAGACTGCGCCCTCCTGTCCGGACAGTGAGGGGCACCGGATGGCGCGCTGGGCCAGGTCCAGCAGGGCCGGTTTCATTTCAGCAGCCAGTTCTTTTACACGTTTGATCATACGTATCCAATCCCTTTCATTGTAGATTTCCGCAGAGAGATCTGATGTTATCGCAGGCGTTGCCGCTCTGGTCTCGCAGCTCTTTGAGAAACTCTTTAATACATTTTGTATTTATTAATACTTAGACTATAACACAGATCCGAAAATATGCAAGTGGCAGTCTTCCAAAATTTCCGGTGTTTTTCCAGAAAATCTGTGGTTTCAGCCAGTTTCCCTCTGACCGCCATGCATCTTGACACCGTCTGTACGCCATGCTATATTGTATTAAAACGCACATTATGTTTTATGCATAACATTCACTGTGGTACGCTCAAATATACTAATATAGAAAGAGGCAAGTGATCATGGGAAAACGAACGGAATTCCTGTATATGTCTGAGCCGGATGTCATTTCCGCCGGTGTCCTGGACGCCCCGAAATGCATCAACAACGCAGAGGAGGTCTTCCGGCTGCTGGCCCAGGGAGATTATCTGATGGGCGGCAGCAACCACAACAACCACGGCATGTATATCGTCTTTCCCAAGGAGACGCCTTTCCCCAACATGCCGGTGGCAGGCCCTGACCGGCGGTTCGTGGCAATGCCCGCCTATCTGGGCGGGCGGTTCGATATCTGCGGTCAGAAGTGGTACGGCTCCAACGCCGCCAACAAGAAGCACGGCCTGCCCCGTTCCGTCCTGATGGTGACGCTGAACGATAAGGAGACCGGCGAGCCCCTCTGCTTCATGAGCGCCAACCTGATCTCCGCCGCCCGCACGGGCGCCGTGCCGGCGGTGGGCGCCCGGTATCTGGCCCGGAAGGACGCGGAGGTGCTGACCTGCGTGGGCTGCGGTGCCATCGGCAAGGCCTGCATGGAGGCCATCATCACCGAGCTGCCGAATCTGAAAAAGGTCCTCTGCAACAACCACTCTCCGGAGCGGGCCGTCTCCATGGCCAATTACATCACCAGGACCTACGGCATTGAGGCCGAGGCGGAAAGCGATCTGGAGAAAGCCGTCCGTGCGGCGGACGTGATCTCCGTGGCCGCCTCCCGCACCGCGCCGCTGCACTTCCGCCGGGAGTGGGTAAAACCGGGATGTACCATTCTGGCCTCCGGCCCGCTGCAGTGCAACGAGTCCCTCTGGATGGATATGGACATCGTCTACGACCACATCGGCCTGCACCACGCCTACGTGGAAGACGCCATCCAGTCCGGGGACAAGGACGATTATTACAGCGGCGTCATCGGCGGCCCCATCTACCGGCTGATCGACGCCGGACGCAAGCCCGCGCTGGATGACTCCCTTAGCATCGGAAAGATCATCCTTGGCCAGCAGCAGGGCCGGACCAGCGACGATCAGATCATCTGCTTCATCGCCTGCGGCATGGCGGTCTTTGATCTGGGCCTGGGCTACGACCTGTATCACACGGCGCTGGAAAAAGGCATCGGCACCAAGCTGCTGCTGTGGGACAGCCCCAGCCAGTGTGAGGAATGAGCGCGCCGGTCTGAGCGACTGGAAACGCGTTTTCCGAGATCAATGGAGGAGAGAGTCTATGCAGACGAAGATCAAAAACCGAGAGGCCCTGCTCTCCCACGGCGATGTGGAGAGCAGGCGCATCGTGCTGGATATCGCGGAGAAAACCCTGCAGCATCTGGACGCCTGTGAGCGGATCAAAAGCATCGCCCATATGGAGGGGGACGTGCTCTGCGTCGGTCCCCGGAGGTGGGATCTTTCCAAGAAGCGCCATGTCTATCTCATCGGCGCCGGAAAGGCCTGCAACCACATGGCCATGGCCATCGACGAGATCCTGGGGGACCATCTGACCCGGGGCATTGCCATCGTGAAGTTTTCCGAACCCACGGACGTGTTCCGCCGGACAGACGTCTTCGTGGGCGGCCATCCCCTGCCCAACGAGGAGGGCCTGCGGGCCTGCCGGGAGATCCTGAAGCTGGTGGACAGCGCCGGGCCGGAGGATCTGTTCATCGTGGTCATCAGCGGCGGAAGCTCCGCGCTGATGAGCTGTCCCATCGAGGGCATCAGTCTCCAGGATGAGATCGACACCACCGATGTGATGCTGAAATCCGGCGCCAGCATTTACGAGATCAACGCCATTCGCCGCCACATCTCCGCCATGAACGGCGGCATGCTGGCCAAGCGCATCCGGGACCGGGGCGCGGAGCTGATCGGCTTCGGCATCAGCGACGCCGTGGGCACCCCGGCCACCGGCGACATCAGCCAGCCCTATCAGAACTACAAGGGCACGCCCATGGGTCCGGATCAGACCACGCTGGACGATGCCCGCCGGGTCATCCGGGACTACGGCGTGGCAGACCGTCTGCCCAAAACCGTAGTGGACTATCTGATGAACGCGGGCCCGGAGGGCGAGACCCCCAAGGCCTTCCCGGAGAATACGTACTTTCTGCTGAACAGCCTGCCGGACTCCTGTCTGGCAGCCAAGCAGGCGGCGGAGGAAATGGGCCTGCCCGCCGTGATCCTCTCCTCCTTTGTGGAGGGCGAGAGCAGAGACGTGGGCACGATGATGGCCTCCATCGCCAGGGAGATCCAGAACTACGGCAATCCCGTCTGCGCGCCCTGCGTGCTGCTGGCCTCCGGCGAAGCCACCACCCAGATCCTGGACAACGCCAGCATCACCGGCCACGGCGGGCCGGGTCAGGAACTGACCATGAGCTTTGCCATCTCCGCCGAAAAGGCCCCCGGCTGCGCGCTGCTGTCCATCGACTCCGAGGGCAGCGACGGTACAACGCCCGTGGCCGGCGGCATCACGGACTCCACCAGCTACGGCACGGCGCAGAAGAAGGGCGTCGACGTCTTCGCCGCCCTCCGGGGCCACGCCTGCTATGAGGCGCTGGAGGCCATGGGCGACACGGTGTTCACCGGGAACACCGGCACCAACCTGTGCGACCTGAACATTCTGTACGTCCCGGCCATCCCCGGCAGGCCGGCCGTCAGACCCGGCGCCCGCATCAAGTCCGTCCACGCCCGGCAACTCATCGACTGCAAGTGCCGCCCCATGGTGGAGGTGGACGTGGTCACGGAGGACGGCTCCACCGGTACCGGCGCCGCGCCCACCGGCAGCAGCGTGGGCATGTACGAGTCCTGCGTCCTGCGGGACGGCGATCCCGCCGAGTACAACGGCCTCAGCGTCCACAGAGCCGTCGACAATGTCAACAGAATTATCGCGCCGCGGCTCATCGGCCGGGATGTGACGGACCAGAAGGCTTTGGATCAGATCATGATCGATCTGGACGGCACGCCGGACAAGCACATTCTGGGCGGCAACGCCATCTATTCCGTCTCCATCGCCCTCTACCGGGCGGCGGCAGCGGTGGAGCGCCGTCCCCTGTACGACCGGATCGCGGACGGAAAGATCAAAACCGTCCCCATCCCCTCCTTCAACGTCATCAACGGCGGGCGGAACAACGGCATCGTCCAGGCCTTCAACGAGTTCATCGTCATGCCCTACCGGGCGGATGATATTGAGGAGGCGGTGGAGATCGCCGTCAAGGTCTTTCAGGAGCTGGGCTCCGTCATCCGGGAGTACACCGGAAAGCCTCCCGCCGTGGGTGGCTCCTATGGCTGGGTCGCCCCCTCCGAGGACCCGGAGGTCTGCCTGGATCTGATCCAGTCGGCCATCGACCGCTGCGGCTACACCGACAAATGCGCCTTCGCGCTGGACTGCGCCATCAGCGAGATGTACAGCAAGGAGACGAAGACCTACTATCTCAATGGCCGGCAGCGCACCTCCGACGAAATCATCGACTACGTGAAGGGGTTGACGGAGAAGTACAACTTCGTCTTCATCGAGGACATGCTGGACGAGGACGACTGGGAGGGCTGGGCAAAGGCCCACGCCGCCATTACCCGCACGTACCTTATCGCCGACGACTTCACTGTCTCCAACAAGGCGCGCATCACCCGCGCCGTGGAGAACGGCTGCATCGACGGCTTCATTCTGAAGCCCAACCAGGTAGGAACCATCAGCGAGGCGCTGGACGCCCATTACTACGCCCAGGCGCACGGCCTGTTCTCCATCACCTCCGGCCGCAGCGGCGGCGTGGTGGGCGACGTGGTCATGGACATGGCGGTGGGCCTGCAGATCCCGTTTATCAAGAACGGCTGTCCCCGCTCCGGCGAGCGCATCGACAAGCTGAACTTCCTGATGCGGGTCAAGGACGACTATCCCGGCTGCCACATGGCCAGGATCGACGACATCGTGAAGTTCTGATCAACAGTCCCCGCAGGAAAGCCGGGTGCTTTCCTGCGGGGCTGTCCTCTTCCGGTGGGACTCCGCGGGGTTGACTTTTTTTCACGGAACTAGTATGTTACAAGGAGTATCCCGCCGCGCATCCAACTTTTCGCAGCGGCAGAAAGGGGACGTCATATGAAATTTCTGGAGCGCCTTGCCCAAAACGCCCCGCTGTTCACCCGGTCTCAGCAGGCTATCGCCGCCTTTATGCAGAACAATGTGGAGGCCATCGCGTTCTCCACGCTGGAGACCCTCTCCCGCCAGATCGGCGTCTCCACCACCACCGTGATCCGGTTCTCCCGGGCCATCGGCTACAGCGGCTTTTCCGACATGCAGGCCGCTGTGCAGAACGAGATCCAGCAGAAGTCCTCTCTGCCGGAGCGGCTGGACAGCATCGGCCATGAGAGCAGCAACCAGCTGCTGAAGGACGCCTTTGAGATGGACCACGAGAACATCCGTCTGACGCTGGCCGCTCAGAAGGACGCGGATCTCAAGCAGGCGGTGGACTGGGTGTCCAACTCCGACTGTGTGTATATCCTGGGCATGCGCAGCAGCTTTTCCCTTGCCTACTACATGGCCTCCCGGCTGGGGGAGATCAAGAAAAACGTCCGGTTCATCCAGTCTACCGGCATGCTCTATCCGGAGGAGATCGTGGGCGCGGAGAGCGGAGACATCTGCATCGCCTATCTCTTTCCCCGCTACTCCAAGACGGCCACCAATATCCTGCGCTGGCTGCGGAGCCGGGGCGTGAAGGTGATCCTCATCACGTCCATGAACTACACCGCCGTGCAGTCCTGCGGAGATGTGATCCTCCCCTGCGCCATCCGCAGCGTCGCCTACAAGAATTCCCTGACGGCTCCCATCTGCCTGACCAACTATCTGGTGGCGGAATTTGCCCGTCAGAACTATGAGGAGTCCAAGGAAGTCCTCTCCCGCACGGAATCCGTCCTCAGCAGCGGATATTATCTGGGGCTGTGACCTCCGGCGGACGCCATGCGCCGCCGGTGTCCCGGCCCGCCCCCTCCATGCAGGCAAGATCCCCCGGCCCGTGACGCAGGTCACAGGCCGGGGGATCGTTTTCACATATTACAGTGCGGTGCCCCGGGTGGGACGCCGGAAGCGGCGCATGTCCGCGCCCTCCAGCTCCAGAAGGGCGATCTTGGCGTCCAGACCGCCGCCGAAGCCCGTCAGACTGCCGCCGGTCCCTACGCAGCGGTGGCAGGGGATCAGGATGCCGATGGGATTCCTGCCCACAGCTCCGCCCACCGCCCGGGCGGACTGCCGCCGTCCGGTGACCGTCTCCAGCCGTTGTGCGATGGCCCCATAGGTGATGGTCTCCCCCCAGGGCACGGTCTGAAGCTCCGCCCAGACTTGCCGCTGGAACGGTGTTCCGTCAGGGCGGAGCGGCGGCGCTTCGCCGGGATCCCGGCCCTGAAAATAGATCTCCAACCACCGGCGGGTCTCATCAAACACGGGCAGATCCTCCCGCCGTTCCGCCTCCCGGAAGCCCTCCGGCACATGGCGCCATTTGGGAAAGGTCAATCCCGTCAGTGCCTCGCCATCGGAGAGGAGGGACAGGTCGCCCAGCGGGCTGTCAACGATGGCCGTGTAATTCATGCGGCAGCTCCATCCGCGGGAACGGCATCTTCCGCCGGAAGCGTCCCGTCCTCCGGCTGGACCGCAGGCTCCGGCAGCGCGAACTGGGTCACCGCACCGGCAGAGGGTGCCGCGCTGGAAAGGCGCTCCACGGAGTTGGCTCCCTGCGCTACGCCGCCCGCGGAGGCGGCATAGCGGATCGTCACCTCATCGCCCACGTTCAGCAGGATGGCCAGGGGGATCCTGTCGGCGGTGAGCTGATAGAAGTCCTCGCCGCCCTCCAGCCGGACGAAATAGGACGTGGTACCGCTGATGACCGCGCTGCGGATCTCCGCGATGACGCCGGTGACCGTCAGCTGATCGCTGGGCTCCGCTTCCGCCTTGTCCTGGTCGATGAGCTTGTTCTCCGCCAGCGCCTGCCGGTAATTGGTCTCGCAGGCGGCCACGGTATTGCCGGTGGACACGATCTGATACTGCTGGACGTTGACCATGGCGTACATCTTCACCAGGCCCGCCGCGTCCTTCAGCGCCATGAAGTAGGTGGGCTGGTCTGCGATGTTCAGCAGCAGCGGGAAGGTGGCCACGTACTTCATCTGCTGGACCTGGCCTTCGGCGGATCGCTGGGCAGAGTCCTCGGTGGCGCCGGCCACGGAGTAGAAGTGGGTCTCCTTGGTCCGCTGGTTGCTCAGCAGGAAGCCGATGTTGGACTGGTCGCTGGTGACAGAGGTGACGCCGGTGTACATATATACGTCGTCGCCGATGGCGATATAGTTGTAGCCGTCGGTGGTCTGGGTCACGTCCCGCTGGCCCAGGATGGAGTTGATGAAGCCGTTTTTATAGAGGCCGTAGTAGTCGTACTGCTCCATGATCAGGTCCGCCACATACACCTGGTCCACCCAGGCGGGGACCTCCTCGTAGTATTCGCTCTCGCCGGTGATGGCGTTCACCAGCACGGCGCCCCTGATGTCCGTGCCGCCGAACAGGCCGATGGTCTTCACCAGCCGGGGACAGACCCACCAGGGCGTGCCCTCCTCGTCGATCTCAAACACAGGCTCGGCGAACATCATGGTGGGATAGGCGAACCGGATGTGCCGGTACAGGTTGCGGCCGAAGTGCTCGGCGGTGGTGTACTTCATGCCCTCCGGCAGACGCACCACCGTTACGTCCTGGGTCACCATGTCCACGATGAGATAGGCGGGCAGGCCGCCGGAACGGTTGGTGAACCACTTGACGATGTCCGCGTAGCCCAAAGATGTTACCCGGACCGGGCGGCCCTGATAGTTGATCTGGGTGTAGTTGTCCAGCACCTCGAACTGGGAGACCATGTCCGCCAGCTCACCCAGCTTCCGGGCCCCCAGACGGGCGGCGGAATCCCGGTCCAGCATGGGGATCTGGTCGAAGCTGATCTCGTCCACCTCGGCGGCGAAGTCGCCGGTCTCCACGGTCAGCAGCTTGCTGTAGCTGGAGGCCCGCAGTACCACCCAGGAGCTGATGGAGCCGATGGCGATGGCCGCGATCAGGGCGATGAACAGCAGGAAGGGCACGGTGCACTGCTTCCGGACGAAGTGGGCGTAGCCCTTGATGCCGTCTCCCTGGAAACCGGAGGTGATCACCGCGCAGACGCAATAAACCGCGCAGCACAGGAACACGAACATATAGAACTCCTCGGCGTGGAAGTTCAGGGCGGGCAGCTCCAGATAGAAGTAGACGGCGGCGAACACCAGCGTCACCGCCAGGTTGATGAGGGTCCGGGTGAAGGCGTTGCCGATGGCCTTCCGGGGCTTGCGGGGCTTTTTCTCCCGCTGGAACTGGCTGAAGTCCGGCTGGCCGCCGTCAGCGCCGGCGCCGCCGGGATTGAATCCGCCGAAATTGAATGTGAACGGCATGGGATATCTTCCTCCTTTGTGTGATGGCATGATGCTGTCTTTGTATATAGCATAGCGGAAATGTGTGAACAAATCAAGCCGCATATCCCGGAACCCGCCCGGAAAGAAAATCATTGACAGACGCCGCCGCGGCGTGTATACTTTGAGCAATTGAATCAGGATATCTTCAGGGCGGGGTGCGATTCCCCACCGGTGGTAAAGCCCACGAGCCGCAAGGCATGATTCGGTGCAACTCCGAAGCCGACAGTACAGTCTGGATGAAAGAAGATCCTCGACGCAGGGATGTCTTCCTGCGCGTTCTGTGTATGCTCTGAAATGCTCGTCATTTCAGGGTTTTCTTTTTTGACAGGACGCGCGGGCCCCTTTGCCGTTCCATCATGCCTTGAACCATCCGTTCAAGGCATTTTTTGTTGTCCGGAGGCAGACTATGACAGACGAGACCTATATGCGCCGGGCCATTGTTCTGGCGGAGCGGGGCGCGGGCTGGACGTCTCCCAATCCCATGGTGGGCGCCGTCATCGTGAAGGACGGCCGGATCATCGGCGAGGGCTGGCACCGGCGGTACGGCGAGGCCCACGCGGAGCGCAATGCCCTGCAAAGCTGCACGGAATCCCCGGTGGGGGCCGTGCTGTACGTCACCCTGGAGCCCTGCTGCCACCACGGGAAGCAGCCGCCCTGCACCGACGCCATTCTGGAGGCCGGCATCCGCCGGGTAGCCGTCGGCTCCGGCGATCCCAACCCCCTGGTGGTGGGAAAGGGTGTGGAGCTCCTGCGTTCCCACGGCGTGACGGTGGACACCGGCGTCCTGAAAGAGGAGTGCGACGCCCTGAACCCGGTGTTTTTCCACTTCATTCAGACGAAACGGCCCTATGTGGTGATAAAATACGCCATGACCATGGACGGAAAGATCGCCACCCGCACCGGGGACTCCCAATGGATCACCGGAGAGGCCGCCCGGCAGCGGGTCCATCAGGACCGGCACCGGTATTCTGCCATCATGGCGGGGGTGGGCACCGTACTGGCGGACGATCCCCTGCTGACCTGCCGGATGGAGGGCGGGAAAAACCCCGTCCGGATCATCTGCGACTCTCATCTGCGGACGCCGCCGGACAGCCGCGTCGTCCGCACCGCCCGGGAGGTCCCCACCATTCTGGCCGCCGCGGCCCCGCCGCCGGAGTGCCGGAAAGCGCTGGAGGACGCGGGCTGTCAGGTGTGGGACCTGCCGGGGCCGGAGGGCCGGGTGGACCTGAACGCCCTGATGGACCGGCTGGGGGCGCGGGGCATCGACAGCGTTCTGCTGGAGGGCGGCGGCGAACTGAACTGGGCGGCGCTGCACAGCGGCATCGTCCAAAAAGTGCAGGCCTACATCGCCCCCAAGCTATTCGGCGGCACGGCGGCTAAGTCCCCCATCGCGGGCCTGGGCGTGGAGACCCCCGCCCAGGCGGTGCGGCTGGTCCGCACCACCGTCACACAGATCGGGGAGGACTTTTTGCTGGAAAGCCAGGTGGAGACGGATGTTCACGGGGATCGTTGAGGAGATGGGCGTCATTCGGGCCATCCGGCGGGGCGCCCACTCGTCGGTGCTGTCCATCGGGGCGATGGCCATCCTGTCGGACCTGAAAATTGGCGACAGCGTGGCGGTGAACGGCGTCTGTCTCACCGCCACCGGAGCGGACAGCGGCGGCTTCACCGCCGACGTCATGCATGAGACGCTGGACCGCTCCTCTCTGGGGGCCCTGTCCGTGGGGAGCCGGGTGAATCTGGAGCGGGCCATGGCGGTGGACGGGCGCTTCGGCGGCCACATCGTCTCCGGCCACATCGACGGCACCGGCCGCATCACCGCCACCCGCCGGGACGACAACGCCGTTTGGTACACGGTGGAGGCTGCCCCGGCCCTGCTGCGGTACGTGGTGGAGAAGGGCTCCGTCACCATCGACGGCATCAGCCTGACGGTTGCCACCGTCACGGAGAGGAACTTCTCCGTGTCCGTCATCCCCCACACCGCCGCCGTCACCATTCTGGGGGAGAAACGGGCCGGCGACACGGTGAATCTGGAGACGGACATCATCGGCAAATATGTGGAAAAGCTGCTGCGGCCACAGCCGGAGACGCCGCCTCCCGGCGGCATCACCTGGGACTTTCTGGCGGAGAACGGTTTTTGATACAACCAAAGGAGGAACTGTCATATGGAACAGCAATACTGCACCGTGGAGGAGGCCCTGGAGGAGCTGCGGGCGGGCCGCATCATCATCTCCATCGACGATCCGGACCGGGAGAACGAGGGCGACATGATCTGCGCCGCCCAGTTCGCCACCACGGAGAACGTCAATTTCATGGCCACCCACGCCAAGGGCCTCATCTGCACGCCCATGAGCGAGGAGGTGGCCGCCCGGCTGGGGCTGGAGCAGATGGTGAAGGTCAACACGGACAACCACTGCACCGCCTTCACCGTGTCCATCGACCATGTGGACACCACCACCGGCATCTCGGCGGAGGAGCGGGGCTACACCTGCCGCAAGTGCGCGGACCCGTCCACCCGGCCGGAGGACCTGCGCCGTCCCGGCCACGTGTTCCCGCTGGTGGCCCGGTGGGGCGGCGTGCTGACCCGGAACGGCCACACGGAGGCCACGGTGGACCTGTGCCGTCTGGCGGGGCTGACCCAGTGCGGACTGTGCTGCGAGATCATGCGGGACGACGGAACCATGATGCGCACCACGGAGCTGCTGGGAAAGGCCCGGGAGTGGGGCATGAAGGTCATCACCATCAAGGCCCTGCAGGACTACTGCCGTCTCCACGACAAGCATGTGGTCCGGGAGGCCTGCGCCAAGCTGCCCACCCGCTGCGGGGAGTTCCGGATCTACGGCTACGTCAACGACCTCACCGGCGAGCATCACGTGGCGCTGGTGAAGGGCGACATCGGCGACGGACGGGACGTGCTGTGCCGGGTCCACTCCGAATGCCTCACCGGCGACGTGTTCGGCTCCCGCCGCTGCGACTGCGGCCAACAGCTCTCTGCCGCCATGCAGCAGATCCAGCAGGAGGGCCGGGGCGTTCTGCTGTACATGCGCCAGGAGGGCCGGGGCATCGGCCTGATCAACAAGCTGAAGGCCTACGAGCTCCAGGAGCGGGGCTTCGACACCGTGGACGCCAACGTCAGGCTGGGCTTCGCTCCGGACCTGCGGGAGTACTGGACCGGCGCCCAGATCCTCCGGGATCTGGGCATCCGGACCATGCGGCTCCTGACCAACAATCCCGACAAGGTCTATCAGCTGGCGGACTTCGGTCTGGAGATCACGGAGCGGGTGCCCATTCAGGTGGAGGCCAACGAGGACGACCTGTTCTATCTGCGGACGAAGCAGCGCCGCATGGGACATATTCTGAACTACTGATACTGTCATAATCAACACAAACAGGAGGAATGATTTATGAAACTCTACGAAGGCAAGCTGGTGGCGGAAGGCATCAAAGTGGGCATCGTCTGCGCCCGGTTCAACGAATTCATCGTCTCCAAGCTGCTGGGCGGCTGCGAGGACACGCTGCTGCGCCACGGCGTGCAGGCGGAGGATATCTCTGTAGCCTGGGTCCCCGGCGCCTTTGAGATCCCCCTCATCGCCTCCAAAATGGCGAAGAGTGGGAAGTACGACGCCGTCATCGCCCTGGGCGCCGTCATCCGTGGCAACACCTCTCATTATGACTACGTGTGCAGCGAGGTATCCAAGGGCATCGCCGCCGTGGCGCTGGAAAGCGGCATTCCCGTCATGTTCGGCGTTCTCACCACCGACACCATCGAGCAGGCCATTGAGCGGGCCGGCACCAAGGCGGGCAACAAGGGCGCCGAGTGCGCCCAGGGCGCCATTGAGATGGTGAACCTCATCCGGGCGCTGGACGCGTAAGGCATGGTCAACCTCCTCTTTGACTACGACGGGACCCTCCACGACAGCATGCACATCTATACCCCCGCCTTCCAGACGGCCTATGACCGGCTGGTCCGTCTGGGCTATGTGGAGGTCCGGCGCTGATCCGCGGACGAGGTGCGCCAATGGATCGGCCTGTCTCCCGGGGAGATGTGGGGACGCTTCCTGCCGGATCTGCCGTTGGCGGAGAAGCAGACCTCCGGCGCCCTCATCGGCGACCGGATGCTGGCGCTGATCCGGCAGGGGCAGGCCCAGCTGTACCCCGGCGTGCCGGAGGTCCTGGACAGCCTGCGGGACCGGGGATACCGGCTCCTGCTGCTCAGCAACTGTCCCGTGTCCTATCTGGAGGCCCACGCAGCGTTCTTTCACCTGGAGCGGTATTTCCATGGTCTCTTCTGCGGCGAGCAGTTCGGCTACCGGCCCAAGCATGAGATCTGCCGGGAGCTCCAGGCCCGGTATGGCGGCGGTTTTCTGGCCGTCGGCGACCGGCGGCAGGACATGGACATCGCCCGCCGGAACGGCCTGCCGTTCATCGGGTGCGCCTACGGCTACGCCGCCCCCGGCGAGCTGGACGGCGCAGACCGGCTCATCGAAAGCCCGGCGGAGCTTCCCGCTGCCCTGGCGGCTCTGACCGGCACATAAATAAACAGCAGGCACACGGCCCGGAAGGGGCTGTGTGCCTGCTGTCTGCCTATAAAATGTTGAACTTCCACCGGGAGAACGCCTGAAGCGCTGTCGGAGAGATCAGATATCGGAGACCCGGTTACGCCACGCCACCTCGGCGTCCAGTTCCTTCTTCAGCTTCTCGTTCTCGGCCACCAGCTCATCGTAATGACGGCTCTGCACGTAATACTTGACGAAGCTGAAGGTGGCCTCCTCGAACTCCTCCGGAGAATACTGGGGCAGCAGGGAGCCGTTGCTCCGTCTCAGGCCCTGGACGTTGATGACCACCAGGCGGCGATTCTTCTCAGAGAGCTGGATGATCTTCAAAGACTCGGGGATCTCCAGTTTCAGGTCGTACAGTTCATTCACACGCTCCAGCAGCTTCCGCTGTTCCGGCTTGGCAGAGACGACGACGCCGTATTTTTCAAACAGGCTCTTCAGATAATCAGCGGAAACGTCCTCTCTGGTGATGGTTCCCTTGCCGATTCCGGAAAGCATCGTGTTGGACAGGGAAAAGCCGATGTAGACCTCGTTGCCAGTATGCGGATAGCTCATGGTAATGTACCTCCCGATGTCTTCATAGATTTAGATGGCCGCCGCCCTCTATGAAGACATTATAGCACATCTTGCGTAAAAATCAACAAAAATTTACGTAAGTCAAATCTGCATATACGCAACGCAAATTAACTTATTCGCAGCACCCCGCCACCCGGCCGCGAACCCAGCGAAGCACCCGCAAGAGGCGCACCGCATCCGTAAGGTTTCAAAGCCGCCAACAGCTGCGCTGCGGATCGTGGCCGGAAGCGAGGAGCAGCAGAATGAGTGCGCGACGGCTGCGTCAACCAATAAAATACCGCCCCATACGCACCCCTCGCCACTCGGCCGCGAACCCAGCGCAGCGGATCGCGGCCGAAAGCGAAGAAACTTCCTGTCCGACTAAGAAGCCTCGCCGCAGGCGGGGATTCGTGTCAAACAGGAAGTTTCTGAGCTGGAGCAGGGTACGGGAGTCGAACCCGCCTCAGCGGCTTGGGAAGCCGCTGTACTACCGATGTACGAACCCTGCATATTTGATTTTTCACGCTGTGTTTTGCCAGCGGAACGTATTATAACAGAATCTTTTGGCATTTGCAACCCGAAATTTGTCGCCCGGCGCATGAATGGGCCAGCCCCTCTCATATACTGGCAGCAACGATGCAGCTTGGGAGGACCGTCTATGAAAAAGGTATTGGCATTTCTCTGTGCCGCAGTGCTGCTGTCCACCTCCGCCCGTGCCCTGGATGTGGACGCCCCCTCGGCGCTGCTGATGGAGAAGGAGACCGGCACGGTGCTGTTCAGCAAGGGGGAGCATGAGAAGCTGGAGCCTGCCAGCGTCACCAAGGTGATGACCATTCTGCTGACCATGGAGGCCATCGACGCCGGACAGCTGTCCTACGACACCGTCATCACCGCCTCCGCCCATGCCTGTTCCATGGGCGGCAGTCAGATCTGGCTGAAGGAGGGCGAGCAGCTGACGGTGGACGAGATGCTGAAGGCGGTGTGCGTGGTCTCCGCCAACGACTGCGCCGTGGCGCTGGGGGAACAGATCGCCGGCAGCGAGGAGTCCTTTGTGGAGCGGATGAACCAGCGGGCCAGGGAGCTGGGCATGAACGATACCACCTTTCAAAACGCCACTGGCCTTCCGGCGGCGGGCCACGTCACTTCCGCCTATGACATTGCCCTCATGAGCCGGGAGCTGATCCTGCACCATCCGGATATTCGGAAATACACCACCATCTGGATGGACACCCTGCGGAACGGCGCGTCCCAGCTGGTGAACACCAATAAGCTCATCCGCTTCTACGAGGGTGCCACCGGTTTGAAGACCGGCTCCACCGATGCCGCCAAATACTGTCTGTCCGCCACGGCGGAGCGGGACGGCATGGAGCTCATCGCCGTCATCATGAAGGACGCCACCTCCGCCCAGCGGTTCGAGGACGCCAAGGCGCTGCTGAACTACGGGTTTTCCACCTATTCCCTGGTGAACGTCACCGCCGACCAGGTGCTGGCGCCCATCCCGGTGTCTCTGGGCACCCAGGCCACGGTGCAGCCGGTGATCGAGCAGAAGTCCCTGCTGCTGGAAAAAGCCAAGGCCGGCACGCTGACCCGGGACGTCACGATGACGGATCATGTCCAGGCCCCCGTGTCCGCGGGCGACCCGCTGGGGACCCTGACGGTGTCCTCCGGCGAGGAAGTTCTGGCGGAGATCCCCATTCTTGTGGGAGAGGAGGTCCCCCGGATCACCTGGAGCCAGATGCTGCGGCGGCTGCTGCGGAGCGCCTTCCTGGCGGGGTGAGCCGTCCATCTGGAAAACCGCATCCAATTTCTGCAAGACTTTTACAAACGTCTCTTGTCTCCGGCGCCAAAGAATGGTATAATTGCACGAAAGAATCCCCTTCTTTCGGGGGGAGAGAGAAAGGAACGTCGATCTATTATGGTGAACGTCAAGCTGTTTCACATGAAGAAATTCATCCCCATGCCTTACGAGGAGGCCCTGGTGCCCCGCCTCCAGATCGCCCAGGAGAAGCTGCAGAACGCCACAGGCGCCGGCAGCGACTTTGTGGGCTGGGTCCATCTGCCCCGCGCTTTTGACCGGGCGGAATTCGCCCGCATCAAGCAGGCGGCGGCCAAGATCCAGGGGAACTCCAAGGCGCTGGTGGTCATCGGCATCGGCGGATCCTATCTGGGCGCCCGGGGCGTCATCGAGTGCCTTTGCTCTCCCAACTACAACCTGAAGAAGAAGTCCACCCCCAACGTCTACTTCGTGGGCAACGGCCTGTCCGCCGACAGCCTCAACGAGGTCATGGAGCTGCTGGGCGACGATGACTTCTCCGTCAACGTCATCTCCAAGTCCGGCACCACCACCGAGCCTGCCGTGGCCTTCCGGTTCTTCCGGGAGAAGCTGGTGGAGAAGTACGGCCGCGAGGGCGCCAGGGAGCGCATCTTCGCCACCACCGACAAGGCCCGGGGCGCCCTGAAGTCCCTGGCGGACGCCGAGGGCTGGGAGACCTTCGTGGTGCCCGACGACGTGGGCGGCCGCTACTCTGTCCTTACCGCCGTGGGCCTGCTGCCCATCGCCGTCACCGGCATCGACATCGACGCGCTGATGACCGGTGCCGCCAAGATGATGGACACCTGCGTCCAGTCCGGCTGTGACGAGAACCCGGCCTGGCGCTACGCCGCCACCCGGTATCAGTTGTACCGCTCCGGCAAGACCGTGGAGATCCTGGGCTGCTACGATCCCGCCTTCCGGTTCATGGCCGAGTGGTGGAAGCAGCTCTACGGTGAGAGCGAGGGCAAGGAGGGCAAGGGCCTGTTCCCCGCCAGCGTGGAGTTCACCGCAGACCTCCACTCCATGGGCCAGTACATCCAGGAGGGCCAGCGGCTGATGTTCGAGACCATCGTCCGCTTCGGCGCCTCTGAGCACGAGCTGCTGGTGCCCCGGGACGAGCAGGACGGCGACGGCCTGAACTTCCTGGCCGGCAAGTCTCTGGACTTCATTCGGGACCGCGCCACCGAGGGCACGCTGCTGGCCCACACCGAGGGCGGCGTCCCCAACCTCATTGTGGAGGCCGACGGCCGCAACGCCGACTCCCTGGGCCAGCTGATCTACTTCTTCGAGTACGCCTGCGGCCTGTCCGGCTACCTGCTGGACGTGAATCCCTTCGATCAGCCCGGCGTGGAGGCCTACAAGAAGAACATGTTCGCCCTGCTGGGCAAGCCCGGCTACGAGGATCGGAAGGCCGAGCTGGAGGCAAAGCTGGGCGAGTAAATCCCCGAAATTTCAAGAGACCGCAGGGTATCTGCGGTCCCTTCAGCGTGTCGAAAAATCCGCGTTTAACAGAAATCACTTTCAAAAAGGGGAGCTCGAGGGGGCGGAGCCCGCCTCGAATTGGATCAAATGTCTGCAAAAAGCCTGCGCCAGCAGGTGTTTGCGCCGCGCAGCGGCAGATTTTCGGACCGCATAGCGGTCCGAAAATCGAGACATTAGGCAGGCTGTCGGAAAAGTCTCTGGACTTTTTCGACAGCCTGAGGGACCGCAGGCCATCTGCGGTCCCTTGAATTTTTAGCATTATGAACAAAGTTTAAATTCCCTTTTTTGCATTGTAATTTACCTGGATTTATGCTATTCTTAGTCCAAGCAATCCTCTCTCCACCCCGGGGAGATATCCGCAATTCTATGATTACAGGAGTGATTTACTATGGTCAGACTGATTATGGGCGTGAAAGGCTCCGGCAAGACCAAGCAACTGATCGAAATGATCAACAACGCGGCGAAGGACGAGCCCGGCAACGTGGTCTGCATTGAGGCCAATCCCACCCTGACTTACGATATCCACTATCATATCCGGCTCATCGACGCCCATGCGTATAAGCTCAACAGCTTCGAGCTGTTCCGCGGCTTCATCAGCGGCCTGTACGCCGGCAACTACGACATCTCCCACGTGTTCATCGACAATCTGTGCAAGACCGTGGGCTGCGAGGTCGGCCGGGAGACCGAGGAGTTCCTGAACTGGCTGGATGTCTTCGGTGAGCAGAACAACATCAAATTCACTGTCACCGTCAGCGGCGACCCCGCCTTTGCGACGGACGGCATGAAGAAATATATGTAAGCCATCTGACTTTTCAAATAAAACATCCCTTTGTCCCGCCTGGAACAGAGGGATGTTTTTTGCTGTTTTCCGTCCGGGATCTACTCCGCCGTCATGCTCAGGCGCAGGTCCTCCACCAGCGTCAGCGCCGCGTCCAGGACCTCCTCCCCCGGCTTCAGGGTCAGGGTCAGACAGGGGATCTCTCCGGCGGACAGGGCCAGCCGGTACTTGTACTTGGGCAGGTTCACCACCCGCACCAGAGCCGCCGGCAGGAAGGCCCCCAGCGTCAGCCGGAGCTTCTCCCCCTTCTGGGTGATATCCGAGACACCGGCCTTCACGGCAGCAGACCGCAGCAGCGCCACGTCCAGCAGAGCCAGCACCGGCTTCGGCGGCTCGCCGTAGCGGTCGATGAGTTCATCCAGCACATCGGCGCTGTCCTCCTCCGAGCGGATGGCGGCAATGCGGCGGTAGATGTCCATCCGCTGTTCCGCCGAGGCCACGTACCGCTCCGGGATGTTGGCGTTGACGGTGAGGTCGGCGGTGCAGTCCGGGACGGTGCTTCTGGCCTCGCCCTTCTCCTCCAGCACCGCCTCCTCCAGCAGCTTCAGATACAGGTCGTAGCCCACGCTCATGAGATAGCCGGACTGCTCCGGCCCCAGCAGGTTGCCGGCGCCCCGGATCTCCAGATCCCGCATGGCGATGCGGAAGCCGGAGCCGAATTCCACGTACTCCCGGATGGCGGCCAGCCGCTTGGCGGCGTTCTCCTGCAGGACCTTTCCCCGGCGGTAAGTGAGATAGGCGTAGGCCCGGCGGGCGCTGCGGCCGATGCGGCCCCGGATCTGGTGGAGCTGGGCCAGGCCCATCCTGTCCGCATCCTCGATGATGAGGGTGTTGACGTTGGGGATGTCGATGCCGGTTTCAATGATGGTGGTACACACCAGAATATCCGCCTGCCCGTCCACCATGGCCTGCATGACGCCGGACAGCTCCTGCTCACTCATCTTTCCGTGACCGGTGACGATATGGACCTCCGGCCCCAGCAGCTTCTGGATGCGGGAAGCGGTAAGGTCAATGGTCTCCACCCGGTTGTGGAGATAGTATACCTGGCCGCCCCGGGCCAGCTCCTTGCGCATGGCGTCCTCCAAAATGGCCCAGTCGTGCTCCAGCACGTAGGTCTGGACCGGCTGGCGGTCCTTGGGGGGCTCCTCGATGGTGGACATATCCCGCAGGCCGCTGAGGGCCATGTTCAGCGTCCGGGGGATGGGGGTAGCGGACAGGGTCAGAGTGTCCACCTGCTTGGCCATCTCCCGCAGCCGCTCCTTGTGGGTGACGCCGAAGCGCTGCTCCTCGTCGATGACCAGCAGGCCCAGGTCGTGGAACCGGACGCTCTTCTGGATCAGCTTGTGGGTGCCGACGATCAGGTCCACGCCGCCCTCCGCCAGTTCCTGCAAAATGCGCTTCTGCTCCTTGGATGTGGTAAACCGGGACAGCACCTCAATGTTCACCGGAAAGGACCGGAACCGGCTCATGGCGGTGGCGTAGTGCTGCTGGGCCAGCACCGTGGTGGGCACCAGAATGGCCGCCTGCTTGCCGTCCAGAATGCACTTCATGACAGCCCGGAGGGCCACCTCCGTCTTGCCGTAGCCCACGTCGCCGCACAGCAGCCGGTCCATGGGGCGGGGCCGCTCCATGTCCTTCTTGATCTCCTCGATGGCCCGGAGCTGGTCGCCGGTCTCCTCATATTCGAAGGCGTCCTCAAACTCCTGCTGCCAGGCGGAGTCCGGCGAGAAGGCGTAGCCCGGCTGGCGGGCCCGCTCCGCGTACAGCTGGATCAGCCCCTTGGCCAGATCCTTCACGGCGGCCTTGGCCTTAGACTTCTGCCGGGTCCACTCCGTGCCGCCCAGACGGTTCAGCCGGGTGTGCTCCTGGGCGTCCTCGCCACCGCCGATGTATTTGCTCACCAGATCCAGCTGGGTGACGGGGACGTACAGGCAGTCGCCGCCGGCGTAGTCGATCTTGATATAGTCCTTCTCCACGCCGTCCACCGGCATCTTCTGGATGCCCGCAAACCGGCCGATGCCATGGTGGACGTGGACCACCAGATCCCCGGGAGTCAGGTCCGTGTAGGACTGGAGCTTCTGGCGGTTGGTCTCCTTCCGCAGCTTCTGCTTCTTTTTCGCCACCGCCAGCAGCTGGCCCTCCGTCAGCACCGCCAGCTTCAGCTGAGGGAACTCGCTGCCGGCGGACAGGGCGCCGATGGTGATGCGTACCTCTCCGGGGACCGGCATGGCCTTCCCCTCCAGGTCCATGGCGGCGGGGATGCCCTTGTCCTCCAGAATGCGGTGGAGGTTTTTGGCCCGGGTCTCGCCGCCGCAGAGCACCAGAATGGCGCTGCCGGTGTCCCGGTAGTGGCTCATGTCCGTGACGGCGGTCTCCAGACTGCCGCCGTAGGAGGACAGCTGCTTGGCCCGCATCCCCATGAGTCCTCTGGGCCGCAGGGGCAGGCGGGAGGTGGGCAGGGAGTCCTCCATGATGACGGGGAAGTCCGCCAGCCGGTCGTACAGCTCCCGGTCCGACAGGGTCAGCCGGGCGTATTCTCCGGCCATGACCCCCGCCTCGATGAGGGCCTCCGTGTCCTGCTTCACCTGTAAAAGCGTGTGCTTCACCCGCTCGTCCACCCGGCCGCTCTCACTGAGAAACACGATGGCGTCCGGCGGCAGATAGTCCACGCCGCAGGTCAAGTCCGGGTGGATGGCCGCCAGATACCGGTCCAGGCCGCCGGGAACGCGTCCGTTCCGGAAGCCCTCCGCGTCGGCCCGCAGCGTCGCCGTGACGGTCTCCGTCTTCTGCTTCTTTCCCAGCTTCGCCGCCAGGGCCTCCAGCGTGTCCGCCAGTCCGGACAGTCCGCCCTCCGCGCTGTGGGGCAGGACCTCGGCGGCGGGCAGCAGCAGGGTGGACTCCACGTTCTTCGTCCGCCGCTGGGTGCCGGGGTCGAACAGGCCCAGGGAGTCGATCTCATCGTCGAACAGCTCGCACCGCACCGGCTGCTCCATCAGGGGGGAGAACACGTCCAGGATGCCGCCCCGCAGGGCGAACTGCCCCACGCCCTCCACCTGGTCGCAGCGGGTGTAGCCGCAGGCCGTCAGCCGGGCGGCGAGGGCCTTTAGATCCAGCTGCCCTCCGGTCTTCAGCGTCACCGCCGCGTCTGTCAGCAGCTGCTTCGGCAGCGTCCGGGCCATAAGGCCGTCCGCCGTGGCCACGGTGATGGGGGCCTCCTCCATGGCCAGGGCGTACAGCGCCGCCAGACGGTTCTGCTCCCAGGCCCGGGAGGACACCGTGCCGGGATGGAACTGCCACTCCCGGGCCAGCAGCACCACCGGCGTCTCCCCCGTCAGGGAGCGCAGGTCCGCCGCCAGGGTCTGGGCCTCCCGCTCGTCGCCGCAGACGAACACCGCCGGACGCTTGGCGGCCCAGGCCACCGCCGCGCCCACCTCCGCCCGGTGGACGGGCTGGAGTCCCGACACCTCCGCCGGACAGCCGCCCTCCTCCACCCGGCGGACCAGCTCGGCCACCTCCGGGATGGTATTCAGTGTTTTCAAAAATTGTTCCATAGCAGACACTTTCTGTTAAAATTTGGCAATTTCACGCAGTATGGGGCGCACTCCGGCCAAAGGGGACGGGGTGTGCCGCTTCTGTTCCTTATTATATGGCGCGGAACCGGAAAATTGTCCGGCCGGCGACTATTTTGTATGCAGGATCCTGTCCAGTTCCCGGCAGACGCCAGCCACATCGCAGTCCGTCAGCCGGTAACGGATATAGCCCATATCGTACCGGACATCATACAGGGAACCGTCTGACAGCAGCTCGAAGCGGGCATCCTGCACATAGCCGTTTTTGCCCTGATGGCCCAGTGTGACGGAGTAGAGCGTCTGGTCGCCGGTATAGGTGATGACCCGCCGGAATCCCCGCCAGTGGAGCCGCCCATCGTTCAGCAGGCGCAGCACCCGCTCCATCTCCTCAGGCTGAATTTCGGCGCTGTGATACGCCGCGTCTGAGCCGGATACGTGGGTATAAACGAACATATACGATGCCTCCGTCCGGTCCGTGTGGGCGAAGTCGGAGAACTTCTGTGGCCAGAAGATCACCGCGCAGGTGAAAAGCGCCAGAAGCAGTACGCCGGGAAACCGGCCGGACCATCTCGTCTTCACGGGAACACCTCTTTCTCCACGTCTGGCCTTTGCATAAAGTCCGGATCAGTTGAACCGGTTCATGGCCTTCTGGCAGTCGCCGTCGTTTTCGATGATGCTCTCCGCCGCAGCGATGGCCCGGTCAAGGGAGTCCAGCAGGATCTTCTTGTCCGCCTGGGACGGTTCGCCGATGACCCAGTCGATCATGTCGCCGCCCTCGCCGGGGGCACCGGTACCGATCTTCACCCGGGGGAACCGGTCCGTGCCCAGATGGGCGATGATGTTCTTGATGCCGTTGTGTCCGCCGGCGGAGCCGGAGGGCCGCACCCGGATCTTTCCCACCGGCAGAGAGACGTCATCGTAGATCACCAGCACATGGTCCGCGGGGATCTTGTAGAACTGGGCCGCCTCCCGCACCGCCTCGCCGGAGAGGTTCATATAGGTCTGGGGCTTCATCAGCAGGCACCGGCGGCCGGACAGCGTTGCCTGGGCGGTGGTGGCCTTGAATTTGATGCGGTCGATGCGGATGTGCTCCCGCTCCGCCAGCAGGTCCAGTGTCAGAAAGCCCATGTTATGCCGGGTCCTGGCGTATTTCTCGCCTGGATTCCCCAGGCCCACCACCAGCCACTCCACGCCGGTGGGTCGATTGCCAAACAGCATTGTTCGTTGCTCCTTTATTTGATGCGTTGTGTTTCAGACAGCCCACAAAGGCGGGAAAGAAGCTCTTCCCCGCCTTTGTCTGTTTCTCTGTTCTCTGTCTCCGGATGGCCGGATATCCGCGCTCAGCGGAACAGCTTGGAGATGGAGACCTCCTGATAGATGCGCTCGATGGCCTCGGCAAACATGGGCGCCACGGAGAGGTACTTGATCCGGGGGCACTTTTCCGTGTTGGTGCCGGGGATGGTGTCCAGCAGGGCCAGTTCCTTGATGACGCTGTTGTTGATGCGGTCCAGCGCCGGGCCGGACAGCACGCCGTGGGAGGCGCAGGCGTGGACGCTCTTGGCGCCGCCCACTTCGATGAGGGCCTGGGCGGCGTTGCACAGAGACCCGCCGGTATCCACCATGTCGTCGAAGATGATGCAGTCCTTGTCCCGGACGTCGCCGATGACGTTCATGACCTCGCACTGGTTGGCCTTCTGACGGCGCTTGTCCACGATGGCCAGGTTCATGTGCAGCTTCTGTGCGAACGCACGGGCCCGGGCCACGCTGCCCACGTCGGGGGAGACCACCACCATGTCCTCGCAGTCAGCGCCGAACTTCTTGGCGTAGTAGTCCACGAAGATGGGGTTGCCCAGCAGGTTGTCCACGGGGATGTCGAAGAAGCCCTGGATCTGGGCGGCGTGGAGGTCCATGGTCAGCACCCGGTCGGCGCCGGCGGCCACCAGCATGTTGGCCACCAGCTTGGCCGTGATGGGATCGCGAGCCTTGGCTTTCCGGTCCTGCCGGGCATAGCCGTAATAAGGCATGACGGCGGTGATGCGGCCCGCAGAGGCCCGCTTCAGCGCGTCGATCATGATGAGCAGCTCCATCAGGTTCCGGTTTACCGGATTGCAGGTGGACTGAATGACAAACACGTCGCTGCCGCGGACGGTCTCATACAGGGAGACGAAGATCTCGCCGTCAGAGAACGTGCCGACCTCGGCCTCGCCCAGCGTGGTGCCCATGAGTCTGCAGATCTCCTCCGCCAGCTTGGGATTCGCGTTGCCAGTAAAAACCTTGATATCCTTCCCGTGAGAAATCATTTTCAGCGCCCTCTTTCTTATTAAAAAATTTTTGGTGATCGTGTTGCTTGAAACGTCTCAGGTATTCTCTTTTTTCTTCTGCTCCTGCTCCGCGTGGAGCGCTCTCCGGCGGGCCGCCCAGCCC
This sequence comes from Dysosmobacter sp. HCP28S3_G4, assembly GCF_052065175.1. NCBI lineage: Bacteria > Bacillati > Bacillota > Clostridia > Eubacteriales > Oscillospiraceae > Dysosmobacter > Dysosmobacter sp. HCP28S3_G4. Next base: position 47,586 of record NZ_JBQHUP010000013.1, read on the forward strand.
TCCAGATTTTTCTGCCGGCTCCGGGCCACCGCCAGAGCGTCCTTGGGGACCTCCTGGGTGATGGTGCTTCCGGCGGCGGTATAGGCGCCTTCACCCACCGTCACCGGCGCGATGAGGTTGGTGTTGCAGCCCAGGAACGCATGGTCCCCGATGGTGCAGCGGTACTTCTTGAAGCCGTCGTAGTTGGTGGTGACGGTGCCGCAGCCGAAGTTCACATGCTGGCCCACGTCGCTGTCGCCCACATAGGTCAGATGGGAGATCTTCGTGCCGTTGCCGATGGTGGAGTTCTTCACCTCCACAAAGTCGCCCACCTTGATGTCGTCCCCGATGTGGGAGTTGGGCCGCACATAGGCGAACGGCCCCACATTGGTGCGGTCTCCCACGGTGCTCTCATTGAGCTGAGAGGCGTTGACCGTGGTGTCGTTTCCGATGACGCAGTCCCGGATCATGGTGTTGGGGCCGATCTCGCAGCCCGTGCCGATGGTGGTGTTCCCCCGCAGGATGGTGCCCGGCAGGACAACGGTCCCCTGGCCGATGTCCACCAGCGGGCCGATATACACCGCGTAGCGGTCCGTGAACTCCACGCCCTTGGCCATCAGCCGGTCCACCACGTCATCCCTGCACAGGGACGACAGGTCCTGCACATCCATAAAGTTCTCCACCGTGGCAAAACCGGGCAGCGGCGCGGCGCCGGACACCCGGCTGGAACCGCTGTCCTCCCAGCTCTCCCGCAGGGCTCTGGCGTCGGCGGTGAAAGCGCAGTTCTCCTCCGGCTGGAGATCGTCGCCCACCGGCAGCACCGCGCCGGGGATCACGGACACGGGACCGTCCTCCGCCAGGAAGGCCAGCAGGTCCTCCCGCTCCGCGGACACGGTGACATCATCTTCCTCCCGGAAACAGGCCCGGGCCTCCCGGGCGTATTCCGGCCCACAGGCAACAAAAAACCGCCTCACACCATCGGCCTTCAATTTCTCGCTCACCCAAGTCAAAACTGGGCTGAACAGGACGGCTTTTAGCATCAGCGGTTTTCCATACTCCTCCGGAGAGACCGGATCAGTCAGTAATACAATGGCGCGCTTCTGATCCATTGGGTCCCCCTCCTTTCAAAACCGATCTTCATTTTATATATTTGTAATCTTATTATAGCAAGGTTCCGGCAAAAATCCAGTATGGGGGTAGAAATCCTTGAGAGAATTTTCGCAGGTCTTTTTGGCAGTTTGACCGGATTTTCCGGTATTCTGCCCTGTTTTATCCGATTCTGCCCGCTCTTTTTGCTTTCTTTTTCAGCATTTCACAGAATTCGACCACCTTTTGTAGTGATTTCTTATGAAATTCCTCTCGAATCTTCATTTTATAGTTGAATTTGTCCGCGTAATGGATTACAATAGCATCCGTTCGCAGGACTGGTGCCTTTTGGATAATTTTTGTTTGTTTTCCATACCCGGGATCACGGGAGGAGGATCTCTATGCTGAATGTGGTTTTGGTGGAGCCCGAGATCCCGCAGAACTGCGGCAACATCGCCAGGACCTGCGCCGCCACCGGCAGCCGTCTCCATCTGATCCGTCCTCTGGGGTTCGATATCTCAGACAAGGCGGTGAAGCGGGCCGGTCTGGACTACTGGCATCTGGTGGAGGTCTCTGACTACGAGGATCTGCCGGATTTCTTCGCCCGGCATCCGGAAGCCCGGGAGGATTTGTGGCTCACCACCACCAAGGCGCCCCGCTCTTTTGCGGAGGCCCGGTTCACACCGGACAGCTGGCTGTTTTTTGGTAAGGAGACCGCGGGTCTGCCCCAGTGGTTCCGGGAGGAGTACCGGGATCGCTGCGTCCGCCTGCCCATGATCTCGGAGGCCAGGAGCCTGAACCTCAGCAACACCGTGGCCGTCTGCGTCTACGAGGCCCTGCGGCAGAACGGCTTCCCCGGCCTGCTGGGCGTGGGTGAGATGGGCGACGGCTCCATTTGATACATGATTCTGCGGTAAATCCGCATCCTATATCAGCAACTGAGCGATTCCAGATACATTTCTGAAAACAGGAGGTTTCTATGAACTATAATAAGAAGACGGTTCTCGACGTGGATGTCCACGGGAAGAAAGTCCTGCTCCGCTGCGACTTCAATGTTCCCCAGGACAAGGAGACCGGCGAGATCACCAGCGACAAGCGCATCGTCGCCGCCCTCCCCACCATCCGGTATCTGCTGGACAACGGCGCCGCTGTTATTGCCTGCTCTCACCTGGGTAAGCCCAAGAACGGCCCCGATCCCAAGCTGAGCCTGGCTCCTGTCGCCAAGCGTCTCAGCGAGCTGCTGGGCAAGGACGTCATCTTCGCCCATGACGTGGTGGGCGAGGACGCCAAGGCCAAGGCCGCCGCTCTGCAGCCCGGCCAGATCCTGCTGCTGGAGAACACCCGCTTTGAAAAGGGCGAGACCAAGAACGATCCCGAGCTGGCCAAGGCCATGGCCTCCATGGCGGAGCTGTATGTGTCCGACGCCTTCGGCGCCGTCCACCGCGCTCATGCCTCCACCGCCGGTGTGGCCGCCTATCTGCCCGCCGTCTCCGGCTTCCTGATCCAGAAGGAGCTGGAGTTCCTGGGCGGAGCTATCTCCAACCCCAAGCGCCCCCTGGTGGCCATCCTGGGCGGCAGCAAGGTCTCCTCCAAGATCGGCGTCATCAACAACCTGCTGGAGATCGCCGACACCATCATCATCGGCGGCGGCATGGCCTACACCTTCTGCGCCGCCCAGGGCGGCAAGGTGGGCAACAGCCTGCTGGAGGCCGACTGGATGGACTACTCCCGTGAGATGATCGAGAAGGCCAAGGCCAAAGGCGTCAAGCTCCTGCTGCCTGTGGACACCGTCTGCGCCGACGCCTTCGCCGCCGACGCCAACAGCCAGGTCGTGAAGGCCGGCGAGATCCCCGACGGCTGGGAGGGCCTGGACATCGGCCCCGAGACCGTGAAGCTGTACTGCGACGCCGTGGCCGGCGCCGGCACCGTCATCTGGAACGGCCCCATGGGCGTGTTCGAGTTCCCCGCCTTCGCCGTGGGCACCAAGGCCGTGGCCGAGGCTCTCAGCAAAACCGAGGCCATCACCATCATCGGCGGCGGCGACAGCGCGGCGGCCGTTGAGCAGCTGGGCTACGCCGACAAGATGACCCACATCTCCACCGGCGGCGGCGCCTCCCTGGAGTTCCTGGAGGGCAAGGAACTGCCCGGCGTGGCCTGCCTGCTGGATAAGTAAGATCCCCGCCGCTGGCGGCGCTTCGGCTGTGTCCAGCGGTTCGCACCTGTCATGGCTGAATGCGGCAAGAGGGCGGCGAAGGCCATCTTTCGCGGTCTTCCCTCCCTTGCACCGCTTTTTGCATACTTAGATACCGAAACCTTGTACAGTCTAGTCAAATAAATAAGGAGTTTTGATCGCTATGAATCGCAGATATCGTAAAACCGTCATTGCCGGCAACTGGAAAATGAACATGACCGCCACCGAGACCAAGAAGTTCGCTGAAGACATCAAGAAGATCCTTCCCAAGGCCAAGTGGTGCGAGACCGTGATTTGCGTTCCCGCCTGCAACATCTCTACCGCTCTGAAGGCTTTCAAGGACCTGCGGATCTCCGTGGGCGCCGAGAACGTCTACTTTGAGGAGAAGGGGGCCTACACCGGCGAGGTCTCCGCTGACATGCTGAAGGACCTGGGCGTGAAGTATGTCATCGTCGGCCACTCCGAGCGCCGTCAGTATTTCTGCGAGACTGACCAGACTGTCAACAAGAAGGTCCACGCCGTCCTGAACGCCGGCATGAGCCCCATCATCTGCGTGGGCGAGAGCCTGGAGCAGCGTGAGACCGGCATCACCAACGACTGGATCGCCATGCAGGTCAAGAGTGCGCTGTACAACGTCCCCGCCGACAAGCTGCGCCGCTGCATCATCGCCTACGAGCCCATCTGGGCCATCGGTACCGGCAAGACCGCCACTGCCGAGCAGGCCGGCGAGGTCTGCTCCAACATCCGCGCCACCATCCGCGCCCTGTACGGCGCCCGGGTCGCCCGCAGCGTCACCATTCAGTACGGCGGCTCCATGAATCCCAAGAATGCCGCGGAGCTGCTGGCTCAGCCCGACATCGACGGCGGCCTCATCGGCGGCGCCGCCCTGAAGCCCGAGCAGTTCGTGGACATCATCAACGCCGCGAACCAGGAGTAAGATCGTTTTAGGAGGGGAGCAGGCTCCCCTCCTAACCACCCCACCACCAGTCTGCGGTCTGGTGTGTGCGCCCCCGGGGCGCACGGGGCGCGGTTTTTTTACGCCGCGCAAGTCGCCCGTAAAATG
>NZ_JBQHUP010000014.1:0-51877 GCF_052065175.1 Dysosmobacter sp. HCP28S3_G4
TACGATTCCACGATCCAGCTTCCCTCGTTCAAGCATCTTTCATCACCCATGCTTATTTTACCATATAAATGCGAAAAAGCCCAGCTATGCTCGACTTTTTCGACAGCCTGAGGGCGCCGGGAACATTCCCGGCGCCCTTGCTTCATTTACTGCCGCTCCTTTTTCAGCTTCCGGATGTCCTGGCCGAAGAACAGCAGGATCTGATACTCCCCCTCAATGCGGGAGGCCACCTGCTGGTAATACCGGCGGCTCAGGTCCTCCACGGACAGGTTCGTGCTGATGATGGTGCTCTTCCGGCCCATGAGGCGGGTGTTGACGATCTCATAGAAGGTGCTCTGGACGAAGTTGGTGGTCAGCTCCGTGCCTAAATCGTCCAGGATCAGCAGGTCGCAGTTCAGGACCCGGGTGACGTCGTCCGACGCCTCCTCGTCCTCCTCCCTGCCAAACTTCTGGACCTCGAACCGCTGGAAGATGTGGGCGGCGGTGTCGTACACCACGGAGCAGCCCTTCTCGCTGACCACCCGGGCGATGCAGGCGGACAGGAAGGTCTTGCCCAGGCCCGGCGCGCCGGTCAGCAGGAGATTACCGCTCTTTTCGTTGAAGTCGTAGGCGTAGTCCACGCAGATATCCCGGTTCCGCTCCATGTTCTTCCGGGGGGAGATGCCCGTCTGGGGGATCTCCTGGGTGGAATACCAGTCCAGGGAAAAGGTGTCGAAGCTCTGGCTGCCCAGGTCCAGCATCCGGCTCAGCTCCCGCTGCTGCTCCTGAGCATAATAGCGCCGGAGACAGCGGCACACCGCCTCTCCCCGGCGGCCCGTGTCGCCGCAGAGGGGGCAGGACGGCTTCTCCTCCAGATAGTCCGGCGGCAGGCCCAGGCCCCTCAGCAGGGACGCCCGCTCCTCCTGTAAGCTCAGATTCCGGTTTTTCAGCCCCTCGATGGCCGGACGGGGGTCCGTGCCTTGCCGCAGGGCCCCGGCGATGAGCTTGCTCATGGTGGCGTTCAGCTCCCGCTGGACCTCCCGCAGGCGGGGCTCCCGGCGGTAGACCGCCTCCGTCCGGAGACGGAACTCCTCCTGACGGCGGCGGCGGTCCTCCTCGAACCGCTGGGACGCCCGGCGCATGATCTTTCCGTCGTATGCCATGCCTTACACCTCCCTGTGCTTGTCCCGCTGCTGAATGTACTTCTTCATCCAGGACAGATCCTGATCCGGCTGGGTCCCGGCGGGGCGCTCCGAACGGGCAGGCTCCTTCCGGACGGCGGGGCGGTCTCCCGCCTCGATCTCCGCGGGTGTGTGGAGCCCTGCCTCATGCCACTTCTTCAGAATGCCGTTGAGATAGGGCCACTTCAGTTCCTGACAGCGAAGGATGGTCTTGTCGTAGGCCAGAGCCACGGCCTCCGGCCCAAAGCCCATGTCCTGCCAGGACAGGATGTACTTCTCCTCCGACGGGGAGGCGGGCCGCTCCGGCAGACGGAGCGCCGCCATGTACTGGGGCAGGCTCTCCTGCCGGGCGGCGTACCGCTTCAGATACGCCACTGCCGCCGTCTGGGTACCGATGCCCAGGCGGGCCCAGGTGTAGCCCTCCCGCTCGATCTGCCGCATACCGGGGCGGCGTCCCGGCCCCAGATGACGCTCCGTCTTCTCCACGCAGTGGCACACCAGCAGGTAGATCACATCCGCCGGAAGGCCCAGGTCATCCCACAGCCCCAGCAGCACGCCCATGCCCGGCGTGGTCAGGCGGCGGCCCAGCCGCCGCTCCACCTCGCCGGTGAGGCTCCGGAACTCCGCGCTGTGCTCCAGGCGCTGGGCCACATCGTCGGCGGTATACTCGGGACGGGTCTCCGCCGGCACGGGGGGCGCTTCCTCCTCCGCCGGAGCCACCAGCCGCAGCTCCCGGAGAATGCCCTCCGCCCGCTCGATGCGTTCCTTCTCCCAGCGCAGCTCGCCCGCCAGAGAGCGGGGCGGCACCGTGCCCTGATGGCGCAGCAGCGCCAGATACAGTAGCGCCGCGTCGCCGTCGCCCCGCTGCTCCAGAGCCCGCACCACCGTCACCGACAGCGTGACGCTCTCGTTCCCCGTGGGGAGCAGACAACCGGCCATATCCCCGCCTCCTCTCATGTTTGTGTCCCCTATTCTACACGAAATCCCACCGGAGGACAACTAAAATTATTGGCCGGAAGTTTTTGAAATTTTTCAGATTTTTGTGGCGTGTCCCCGGAGGATATGGTATACTGATAAATTGTAAAAATGGGTCATTGTGTCCGTTGGATTTTACAAAGGAGGCTTTTCGATATGGAAAACCGCGTCGTCGTCACCATCTGCGACCAGGATTACACCCTTGTCGCGGAGGAATCCGCCACTTATATGCAGAAGGTAGGCTCCTATGTGGGCCAGAAGATGGGCGACATCCTGAACACCGCCCACGTGGGTCGCACCGACGCCGCCGTGCTGACGGCGGTGAATCTGGCCGACGAGCTGTTCAAGGAGCAGGCCGCCTCGGAAAAGCTCCGGGTCCAGATCAAGGAGAGCCTGGACGAGGCCGCCAAGGCCCAGAGTGAGGTCAGCGAATTGAAGCGGGAGGTCTTCCGGCTCCAGCAGCGTCTGGACGGCCGGAACAACAATAATCACGGCGGGAACCGGACATGAGACCGGAACTCCTCTCTCCCGCCGGTTCTCCGGAGGCCCTCCGGGCCGCCGTCCAGAACGGCGCCGGGGCGGTGTATCTGGGCTGGGGCGATTTCAACGCCCGGCGGAACGCCAAAAACTTCTCCGACGAGGAGTTCGCCCAGGCCCTGACCTACTGCCATGAGCGGGGCGTCCGGGTCTTTCTGACCCTCAATACCCTTCTGACAGACCGGGAGCTGCCCCGGGCCCTGGAGACTGCCCGCATCGCCTGCCGCCTTGGCGTGGACGCGGTGCTGGTGCAGGACTGGGGTCTGTACCAGCTTCTGCGGCAGGCCCTGCCGGATCTGCCCCTCCACGCCAGCACCCAGATGAGCCTGTTCACCACCGGCGGCGCCAATGAGATGGCCGCGCTGGGCTGTGAGCGGGTGGTCATCGCCCGTGAGTGTTCCCGGGAGGACACCGCCGCCATCTGCCGGAGCTGTCCGGCGGAGGTGGAGGCCTTCGTTCACGGGGCGCTGTGCATGTGCTACTCCGGCCAGTGCGCCATGAGCGCCCTCATCGGCGGGCGCTCCGGCAACCGGGGCATCTGCGCCCAGCCCTGCCGTCTGCCCTACGGCGTGGACGGAAAGTGCGCCGGAGGCCATCCCCTCTCCCTGAAGGACAGCTGTCTGGCCGGGGAGCTGGACGCCATGGAGTCCATGAGGCTGGACTGTCTGAAGTTGGAGGGCCGGATGAAGCGGCCGGAGTACGTGGCGGTGATCACCGGTATTTACGCCCGGCTGCTGGAGGAGCATCGGAGGCCCACCGCCCAGGAACAGGCGGCGCTGGAGGCCGCGTTCTCCCGTGAGGGCTTCACCGACTGGTACTGGAAGGGCCGGAAGGGTCCCGGCATGTTCGGCACCCGGCCGGAGAGCGCCGCCGATCCCAAGGAGCTGTTCGCGGCGGCAAAGGCCGCCTATGAAAAAGAGGATCTCCGCACCGTGCCGGTGCGGTTCACCTGCCGCGTCTCTGCCGGAGAGGCCGTATCCCTGACGGCGGCGGACGACGACGGCCATACCGTCACCGTCACCGGCCCCGTGCCGGAAATTGCCCGGAATCGGGCCATCACGGCGGAGGATCTGGCCGCACGGCTGCAAAAGACCGGCGGCACCGCCTATCGCTGCGTGGATGCCGCTGTATCCGTGGAAGACGGTCTGTCTCTGTCCGCCTCCGCGGTCAATGGGCTGCGGCGGGACGCCCTGGCGGCCCTGTCCGCCGCCCGGACGGCAGTGCCGGAGCGCCGGGAATATCCGGTGGAGCCGCTGCCGGAGAAGGATTGTTCGTCGGACGCGCCGGAATTCACCGTTTCCGTTGCCCGGTGGGAGCAGCTCTCCCGGCCGCTGCTGGACCTCTCTCCCGCCCGGATCTATGTGCCGCTGGAGGAACTGGCGGCCCGGGACGCGCTGCCGGTATTTTCCGGGGAGTGGTGCGCCATCCTGCCCCGGGTCTGGCGGGACCGGGACGAGCCGCTGCTGAAAACCTGGCTGGAACAGGCGCAGACATTGGGCGTCACCGGCGTGCTGGCAGGCAATCTGGGCCACCTGTCCCTGGTGCGGGGCATGGGGTTCTCCGTTTACGGAGACTATGGCCTGAATGTGTTCAACAGCCGGTCCCTGGCTTTTCTCCGGGACCGGGGACTTGCCTCCGCCGCGGTATCCTTTGAGCTGCGGTTCGCCCAGATCCGGGACCTGCGGAAAATTCTGCCCGCGGAGGCCATCGTCTACGGGCGGCTGCCGCTGATGATCACGGAGAACTGTCTGGTGAAGAACGGGACCGGCTGCGCCCTGGACCGTCAGGGTCCGGCGGTGCCGGACTGCGGCGCCTGCCGCGGCGCCCACTTCCTCCAGGACCGCACCGGGGCCAGATTCCCCATGCTCCCCGCCTTCGGCCACCGGACGGAGCTGCAGAACTGCAGGCCTCTGTATCTCGGGGACCGTCCGGAGTGGAAGAAGCTGGGCCTCGCTTACGGGCGGCTGCGGTTCACCACAGAGACGGCAGAGGAATGCGTGCGGGTGTTTCAGGACTACCGGAACGGCACGCCTGCGCCAGGCCAGTTCACCCGCGGACTGTACGAACGGGGCGTTGAGTAATTCCGTTTTGTATAATTTTGTTTATATATTACAAATCGTTCTATTTCAGGAGTCAAATATGGAGACCATCAAAGTCAAATACTTCTCTGATGATATGGAGCCGCTGTGCTATGTGGACGGAAAATCCGACTGGATCGACCTGCACACGGCGGAGGAGGTCACGCTGAAAGCCGGGGAGTTCCGGCTCATTCCCCTGGGCGTGGCCATCGCCCTGCCGGAGGGCTACGAGGCCCACATCGTGCCCCGCAGCTCCACCTTCAAGAACTACGGCATTTTGCAGACCAATTCCATGGGCGTGGTGGACTGCTCCTACTGCGGTGACAACGACCAGTGGCGGATGCCGGTCTATGCCACCCGGGACGTGACCATTGAGAAGGGCGCCCGGATCTGTCAGTTCCGCATCATGAAAAACCAGCCTCAGCTGGAATTCCTGACCGTGGACCATCTGGACGGCCCCGACCGGGGCGGCTTCGGCTCCACGGGAAAATAAATTCTGCATATTAAAGGACGCGAATCATGGCTAAAATCGTATTGTGTTCCGGCTCCCCCCGGCGGCAGGAGCTGCTGCGCCGTATCGGCATCGAACAGTTCGACATCCGGGTCCCCCGGGTGGAGGAGACCTATCCCGCCGGGCTGAACCCCCGGGAGACGGTGGAGTATATTTCCCGGGAAAAAGCGGAGGCCGCCCGGCGGTTGTGCGCGGAGGATGAGATCTTCATCACCGCCGACACCATGGTCTTTCTGGACGACGCCCGGCTGGGCAAGCCCCATGACGAGGCCGACGCCCTGCGGATGCTGACGGCCCTCCAGGGCCGCCGACACACCGTCTGCACCGGCGTGTCGGTGGGACTTGGCAACCATCTGGAGACGGAGAGCGAGGCCACGGAGGTGGTCTTCCGGCCCGCCACGGAGGCGGAGCTGCGGGGCTATATCCGCACCGGCGAGCCCATGGACAAGGCGGGCGCCTACGGCGTCCAGGGCAAGGGTGCGCTGCTGGTAGAGGGCCTTCACGGCGATTTCTTCAACGTCATGGGCCTGCCGGTGCTGCGGCTGTCCCGGATGCTGGAGCGGTTCGGCGTATCTTTTTTTGATTAAGGCAACACCGCATCATGCAGCAAGAGCGGTTTGCGAGCAAATTTTGCGTCAGACAAAGGCGCAATTTTGCAGGAATACCGGGTGTATTTCAAAAAATTGCAACGCATGGATGGCGCAAAATTTCCGCAAGGCGCCGCCGATGCATTTGTGCAGTGCTGCCTTAAATACCGGCTGTCCGCCCCGGGGCGGACGGCGGCAAAACCTCCATAGGAGAGGTTTCCATTTGTTTTCGCGCCATGGGGCGCATGGAGGTCCGACTTGAAGAATTTTCTGAAACAACACGGCCTTTGGGTGCTGTTCGCCGTCGCGGTCATCGCGGTGGCGCTGGCCGTTATGTCCCTGTTCAGCACCACCTCCTCCCCGCTGATGAATCTGGCGGGCATCGTCACGTCCCCCTTCCGGGCGGCCTATACGGCGGTGGCCAACTGGTTCAATGAGAAACAGGACTATTTTGCCGACGTGCAGGCCCTGCGGGAGGAAAACCAGGCGCTGAAAAATCAGATCGCCAGCATGGAGGAGGATCTGCGGCAGGCCAAATCCGACAGCGAGGAGAACCAGCGGTTCCGGAAGCTGATGAACCTGCGGGAGAAGAAACGGGATCTGGGCGACCTGGAGCCCGCCCACATTCTGGAGCATTCCAGCACCAACTGGACCTCCTCCCTGACGCTGAATCAGGGCACGGAACACGACGTGGAGATCAACGACTGCGTCATCACCGAGGAGGGCTATCTGGTAGGCGTGGTATCCGCCGTGGGACTGAACTGGTGTACCGTCCTGACCCTCATTGACACGGACACCTCCCTGGGCGCCCAGGTCTTCCGGACGGAGGACATCGGTCTGGCGGAGGGAGATTTCTCCCTGATGGGCCAGGGCCTTCTGAAGCTGTCCCATCTTCCGGCGGGGACGGAGCTGCTGGGGGGCGACCTGGTGGTGACCTCCGGCCTGGGCGGCTACTATCCCTCCGGGCTGGTCATCGGCTCCGTGAAGGAAGTGCGGCTGGACGACTCCGGCGCCACCCAGTACGCCGTACTGGAGCCCTCCGCCAGGTTTGACGAGCTGGTGGAGGTCTTCGTGGTGAAGTCCTTCGAGATCGTCAGCTGACCATTTCCCCGAAAGGAGGCGGCCGCCTTGATCGGCAGGTCCGAGTTCTATATCAAATGGCTGCTCTACGGCGCGGCCACCTTCCTGATGCTGCTGCTCCAGGGCTTTCTGCTGCAATATCTGCGGATCTTCGGCGTCATGCCCTTTCTCTATCCCGCCCTGGCGGCGGTGCTGTCCATGTACGAGGGCGCCTTCGGCGGCACGGTGTACAGTCTGGTGCTGGGCGTCCTGTGCGACCTGACGCTGCCGGGACCCATCCCCTGCTTTTACACGCTGGTTTTCCCCGCGGCGGGTCTCTGCGCCGGGCTCCTCTCCAAGAGCTGGCTGCCCGCCGGACTGCCCTGCGCCCTGGCCGTCTCCGTGGTGGCCTTCGCCCTGACGGGGAGCTTCCACGCCCTGCTGCTGGCCGTCTCCGGCAAGGCCGCCTGGGCCGCCGCGGCGTCCACCGCTCTGCGGGAGACCGGCGCCACGCTGCTGTTCGTCCCTGTGGTGTTTCTGCTGTTCCGGAAGGTCTACCGGAAGTGCCACATTGACGACTGAGTTGATACAAGGAGTATCCCCATGCCTGAAAACGACAACAGACAAACCAATCCCCGCCGGCTCTATATTCTGGGCGGATTCCTGCTGGCGGTATTGGCCATCTATATCGGCGTTCTGTTTGACATCCAGTACAATCAGGGCGAGGAATATCTGGAGAAGTCCGTCCGCACCATCACCAGGACGGAAACCATTGAGGCCTCCCGGGGCGTCATCACCGACCGCAACGGGCGGGAGCTGGTGAGCAACCGGCAGACCTATGACCTGACCTTCGACACCAGCATGCTCAGCAAGGGCGACGACAAGAATCAGGCCATTCTGCGGCTCATCCAGCTGTTCCGGGAGCAAGGGCTGACCTGGGAGGACCATCTTCCGGTGAGCCGCACCGCGCCCTATACCTACACAGTGGACGAGGTCTCCGCCACCTACCGCGGCTGGTTCAACAGCTTCCTCCAGAAGAAGATGGAGCTGGTGTCCGCCGATCTCAAGAGTTCTGATCTCACCGCCGACATGCTGAACACCGCGGGCCTCTCCGCCAATCTGCTCGTCAAACTGATGCGGGAGAAATTCGACATCCCCTCCGGCTGGTCCGATGCTGACGCACGGGACGTGCTGGGCGTGCTGTACGAGCTGTCCATCCGGGAACTGACCTCCGCCTCCGCCTATGTGATGCTGGCGGATGTGGACACCGCCCTCATCGCCCTGCTCAACGACGGCAAATATCTGGGGGCCAAGGTGGTGGCCGCCACCGCCCGGCAGTATGAGACCACCTATGCCGCCCATATTCTGGGCATTGTAGGCGATCTCTCTCCGGAGGACAAGGAAAATCCGGACTATGCGGACTATCCGGGAGACGCCACGGTGGGCCAGAGCGGCGTGGAGCGGGCCTTTGAGAAGTATCTCCACGGCGTCAACGGCGTCCGCATTGTGTCCACTAACAGCGACGGCAAGATCACCGGCGAATACTATAAGGCCGAGCCCCAGCCCGGCAGCACCGTGGAGCTGACCATCGACCTGAATCTCCAGCAGTTCACGGAGGACGCTCTGGCGGCGGCCGTGGCCAGGATGAACGCCGAGGACGGCGATCTGACCCGGGGTGCCGCCGCCGCCGTGGTCCGGGTGGGCACCGGCGAAGTGCTGTCGCTGGCCTCCTATCCCACCTATGATCTGGCCACCTACCGCCGGGATTTCAACACCCTGCTGGCGGATCCCGGCACCCCCATGGTAAACCGGGCCACCCAGGGCCTTTATCCCCCCGGCTCCACGCTGAAGCCCCTGACTGCCGTGGCCGCTCTGGAGACCGGCACCACCACCCTGACGGAGAAGATCCGGGATACCGGCCGGTGGTATTATCCCAACGACACCTCTGGCAGCTATGCCAATTGCTGGTATCGTCCCGGCCACGGTCTGCAGAACCTCACCGAGGCCATCACCAACTCCTGCAACTACTTCTTTGCGGAGATGGGCTACCGCATGGGCATGGATACCCTGAAGGAATACCTCTCCGCCTTCGGTCTGGGCCAGAGCACCGGCATCGAGATCGGCGATAAGGCCGGTACCCTGCCGGAAAACGCCGCCGGTCAGAACCAGGCGCCCTGGGCCGCCTTCGGACAGGCCAACCAGCTCTATACCCCCCTCCAGCTGGCCAACTACATCGCCACACTGGTCTCCGGCGGCCAGCATTGCAGCGCCCATCTGCTGAAGGCCGTCAAATCCTACGACAACAGCGAGGTGCTGGCGGTGGGCGCCGGCGAGCCGGAAAACGTCATTGCCATCAGCGATTCCACCCTTCAGGCCGTGAAGACCGGCATGAAAAATCTGACCACCGGCAGCCTGGCCTCCTCTTTCCAGAACTGCGTGGTGGACGCCGGCGCCAAGACCGGCACCGCCCAGCTGGGCGGAAACAAGGCCAACAACGGCGTCTTCGTGTGCTTTGCCCCCTATGACGAGCCGGAGATCGCGGTGGCTGTGGTGCTGGAACATGGCGGCTCCGGCTCCGCCCTGGCCTCCACCGCCGTGGAGATCCTCAACGCCTATTTCACCTCGGGCGAAGCCGGGGCCATGATCCTGGGCGAAAACGAGCTGCTGCCCTGATCAAAACATCGCATCCAGCCCCGCCGCAGTTCGGGGACAACTGCGGCGGCTGTTTTTCAGCGCCTTTTTCCCGACGCCTTTCCGGAAAATCGCGCTCCGTTCCCCAGCCATCCCAATCCGAAAGGACTTTTGCAGATGAGTGAACCGTTTGTCTTTGATTCCCGCTGTGACCAGTGCAAGACGCCCTACGGCGCCGTGACAGCGGGAACCGCCGTGACCCTCCATGTCCGCCCCCTGGAACGGGAGAATTTCGACCACTGCGCGTTGATCTGCATCCATGAATTCGCCGAAAAGACCGTGGAGACCCAGCTGACCCGGACCGGCACGGACGGCGACCGTGTCCGCTTTTCCCTGACCTTTTCCGCCCCGGAACAGCCGGAGCTGATCTGGTACTACTTCCGCTTCTGGAGAAAGGATGGCTCCGGCTGCTTCCTGGACAAGACCGGCTACCGCAGCGAGGGCAATCCGGTGTGCTGGCAGCTGACGGTCTACAGCGACCATCTGGAGACGCCCTCCTGGTTCGGCGAGGGTATTACTTACCAAATATTTCCAGATCGTTTCTGCCGCCTGTCCATTCCCGATCCCAGGGGAATGGTGGGAAACCGGCGGGTCCACCGGCGGTGGTCCGATCATCCCCAGTGGCGGCCGGACCCGGACGGTGAGATCCGAAACCGGGATTTCTTCGGCGGCAGCCTGAAGGGCATCTGTTCCAAGCTGGATCTGCTGGAGTCCCTGTCGGTGTCCACGCTGTACCTGTGCCCCATTTTTGAGTCCGCCTCCAATCACCGGTACAACACGGCGGATTATCTCCATGTGGACCCCATGCTGGGCACGGAGGAGGACTTTACGGAGCTGTGCCGGGAAGCCCACAAGCGGGGCATTCGGGTAATTCTGGATGGCGTCTTCAACCACACCGGCTCCCAGAGCATCTATTTCAATGACGACGGCTTCTATCCCACGGTAGGCGCCGCCCAGAGCCAGGACTCCCCCTGGTATGATTGGTATCACTTCCATCCCTGGCCGAAGGACTACGACTCCTGGTGGGGCATCAAGACTCTGCCCGCCGTGGAGGAGAGTGCGCTCTCCTATGTGGACTACATTATCGAGAATCCCGACTCCGTGGTGCGGCACTGGCTCCGGGCCGGGGCCGACGGCTGGCGGCTGGATGTGGCGGACGAGTTGCCGGACTGGTTCATCGAAAGGGTCCGGGCCGTCATGGACGAGACGAAGCCCGGCTCCTTCCTGCTGGGCGAGGTCTGGGAGGACGGCTCCAACAAGATCGCCTACAGCCAGCGCCGGAAATATCTGCTGGGCAGCGAGACTCACGGTCTCATGAACTATCCCTTCCGCACCGCCGCGCTGGCCTGGCTTCAGGGCGGCGATGCCGGGAGCTTCCGGGACGCCATGGAGACGCTACGGGAGAACTATCCCCCGGCGGCGTTCTTCTCCGCCATGAACTTCCTGGGCACCCACGACACCGGCCGCATCCTGACAGTACTGGGCGCCCGGACCACTCCCGGCAGCAAGGCCGCCCGGGCCTCCTACCATCTGGATCCGGAGGAATACGCCCGGGGCGCCGCGCTGGTGAAGCTGGCTGCGCTGCTGCTGTTCACCTTTCCCGGCTCCCCCACCATCTACTACGGCGACGAAGCCGGCATGCAGGGCTTTGAGGACCCGCTGAACCGCGGCACCTATCCCTGGGGTAAGGAGGACGCGGTCCTGAAGGACTGGTACATTCTGCTGGGCCGGCTGCGCCGGGACCACGCTTCCCTGCGGCGGGGCGATCTGCAGTGGCTCCATGCTGAGGGCCGCTGCATGGCCTTCCGCCGTCAGGCGGACGGCAAGACGCTGACGGCGGTGCTGAACGCCGGGGATGAGTCCGTCTCCCTCTCCCTGCCCTGGGAGGGCCGGTCCTGCCGGGATCTCCTCTCCGGCCAGACGTTCCGTCCCAAGGACGGCGCGCTGTCTCTGACAGTGCCGCCCCGCAGCGGATATCTTCTGTTCTGAGCGTCGGATGCTCCGGATGTTTCACGTGAAACACTTCTTCTCTAATCTGTCGGGAGACCGTGCCGCGACATGGTTTCCCGGCAGATTTTTATAGGGCATGGTCTGTCTTTCCTCCGCCGGATAGGGTCTGGGACAGACGCGGTTTTCTTCAGGTAGTTACCGTGTTTCACGTGAAACAAATCATTCGATTTTTTTAGATTTTTTGTGCTTTCATTCTTGCATATGCTCTGTACTGTTGCTATAATGTTACATTGTGAGCAATATAACTAATCTGGAAAGCAGGTGCCCTTGTGGCAAAAACCGTAGCAATCGTCAATCAAAAAGGGGGCGTCGGAAAGACGACCACCTGTGTCAATCTGGCAGCAGGACTACAGGAGCTGGGCAAGCGTGTCCTGCTCTGCGATTTCGATCCACAGGCCAACTCCACCTCCGGCATGGGCGTGGACAAGACCGTCTCGCTGGGCGTCTACGACGTGATGATCGGCGAGGCCGAGACCCGGGACGCCGTGGTCCATACGAAGTTTGGCGATGTGCTTCCCTCCAACAAGGCTCTGGCCGGAGCCGGTATCGAACTGGTGGGCATGGAAAACCGGGAATTTCTCCTGCGGGACGCTCTGGCAAAGGTGAACGACCAGTACGACTTCATTTTCATCGACTGCCCCCCCTCCCTGGAGCTGCTGACTCTCAACGCCCTATGCGCCGCGGACTCCATTCTGGTGCCGGTGCAGGGAGAGTATTACGCACTGGAGGGCCTCAGTGACCTCATGAACACCGTCCGCATCGTGCGGCGGTCTCTGAACCCCAGACTGGAGCTGGAAGGCGTCCTGCTGACCATGTTCGATGGACGGACCAATCTGGCCCTCCAGGTGGCGGAGGAGGTCAAGCACTACTTCCCCGGCAAGGTCTACGCCACTGTGATTCCCCGGAACGTGCGTCTTTCCGAAGCTCCCAGCCATGGAAAGCCCATTTTCTCCTACGACCGGTCTTCCCGGGGTGCCGAGGCTTACGGCGCATTCGCAAAAGAGTTTTTGAAAAAGAACCCATCCTGATATCCGAAAGGAGCTCTGTCGACGATGGCAAGCAAAAAGCCCTCTGGCCTGGGCCGCGGCCTGGGCGCCCTGCTGGGTGACGACGTTTTGAAAACGGAGACCACCGGTGCCCTGTCGGTGCCCATCTCCCAGGTGGAAAGCTGTTCCTCCCAGCCCCGGAAGTATTTCGATGAAGCGGCGCTGGCGGATCTGGCGGCCTCTATCCGGGAACACGGCATTATTCAGCCGCTGACGGTGCGGAAGCTGTCCTCCGGATATTATCAGATCATCGCGGGTGAGCGGCGCTGGCGTGCCGCCCGGATCGCAGGGCTCAGCGAGGTGCCGGTCATCGTCATGGAGGCCGACGACCGAAAGGCCGCTGAGCTGGCCATGATCGAAAACCTCCAGCGGGAGGATCTGAATCCCATGGAGGAGGCCGCCGGTTATCAGACGCTGGTGGAGACCTATCACATGACTCAGGAAGAGGCCGCCAAGCGGGTGGGCAAATCCCGCAGCGCTGTGGCCAATTCCATGCGCCTCCTCTCCCTCTCCCCCGCTGTGCGGAAGCTGGTGGAGGACGGCTCCCTGTCCGCGGGCCATGCCCGGGCGCTGCTGACGCTGAATCCCTCCATGCAGGAGAGTACCGCCCGGTCCATTATTGCAGGCGGATTGTCCGTCCGACAGACGGAGGCGCTGGTAAAGCGGCTCACCGCGGAGAAGAAACCCGTCAGGACGCCGGATCCCCATGAGGTGGATTATGTGGCGGAGGCCCAGCGGGAACTGACCGCCCAGATGGGCCGCGGCGTGAAGATCGTCACCGGCCGGAAAAAAGGCCGCGTGGAGTTGGAATACTACGGAATGGACGATCTCAACGACCTGCTGGAGGCCCTGGCCCTCATCCGGCTCCGCCGGGAAAATGACGGGCAGTGATCTGGCCCCAATGAGAAAATCAGAAAGGAACTGTTCGGATTGAAATTGGAAAAACGCAGTGCGGGCGCTCCGGCGCAGGAACCCGCGTCTCAGGAACAAGCCCCGTCCGGCGGGAATAAAAAGCCCGTCATTGTCTATATCATGATC
This sequence comes from Dysosmobacter sp. HCP28S3_G4, assembly GCF_052065175.1. Taxonomy (NCBI): domain Bacteria; kingdom Bacillati; phylum Bacillota; class Clostridia; order Eubacteriales; family Oscillospiraceae; genus Dysosmobacter; species Dysosmobacter sp. HCP28S3_G4. The sequence goes on from NZ_JBQHUP010000014.1 coordinate 13,693, forward strand.
CTGTTCATCGTGGCGTTTCTGCTGATGGCCCTGTCTTTTGCCATGCACCAGCGGAGCAACAGCGTGGATATGGATGAACTGAAGGACAAAGTGGACGCCTTACAGGCCACGCAAGCCACGCAGGGGGAGAACATCCAGCTGCAGAACGATCTGAAGGTGGCCTACGAGGAAAAAGCCCAGCTCCAGAAAAACGTGGAGAGTCTGGAGGAGCAGCTGGCGAAAAGCCAGGAGGAGACGGAGTCCGCCAAAAAGCAGTATGAGGCCATGAACGCCTTTTATACGCTTCAGCAGCAATACGCCGCAGAGGACGATGCCGCCTGTCAGGAGACCATTGCCGCCATGGAAAAGGACGGACTGGACAAGCTGCTCCCCGCCGAGGCAACGACGGAGGGCATCGAATCTCCCGCTCAGCTGTATTTGGAGATCCGGGAGGACACGGCGGTACAGTGAGTGTTTCACGTGAAACACCCGCAGGCCACTAATCAACACGTACAACAAGATCCCATTCAAATATAATGAAGGAGAAATTCACACCATGCTGGATATCAGATTTGTCCGGGAAAACCCGGACGCCGTCAAAGAAAACATCAAGAAAAAGTTCCAGGACGCCAAGCTGCCCCTGGTAGACGAAGTCATTGAACTGGACGCCAAGCGCCGGGCCGCCATCGTGGAGGCCGATCAGCTGCGCGCGGACCGGAACCGGCTCAGCAAGCAGATCGGCATGCTGATGGGACAGGCCAAAAAGGACCCCTCCAAGCTGGCGGAGGCTGAGGCCGTAAAGAAGCAGGTCACGGACGAGGCTGCCCGTCTGGCGGAGCTGGAGAAGCTGGAGGACGAGCTGGAGAAGGAAGTCCACAAGCGGATGATGGTGATCCCCCAGATGATCGATGACTCCGTGCCCCTGGGTCCGGACGACTCCTGCAACGTGGAGGTGGAGCGGTTCGGCGAGGCCGTGGTGCCCGACTTTGAGATCCCCTATCACGTGGACATCATGGAGCGGTTCAACGGCATCGACATGGACGCCGCCGGACGGGTGTCCGGCAACGGCTTCTACTATCTGCTGGGCGACATCGCCCGTCTCCATGAGGCGGTACTGGCCTATGGCCGTGACTTCATGATCGGCAAGGGCTTCACCTACTGCATCCCCCCCTTCATGATCCACGGCAACGTGGTGGAGGGCGTCATGTCCCAGACGGACATGGACGGCATGATGTACAAGATCGAGGGCGAGGACCTGTACCTCATCGGCACCTCTGAGCACTCCATGATTGGCCGGTTCATTGACCAGATCCTGCCGGTGGAGAGCCTGCCCCAGACTCTGACCTCCTACTCCCCCTGCTTCCGCAAGGAGAAGGGCGCCCATGGCATCGAAGAGCGGGGCATCTACCGCATCCACCAGTTCGAGAAGCAGGAGATGATCGTGGTCTGCAAGCCCGAGGAGTCCAAAGAGTGGTACGAGAAGCTGTGGCGCTACTCCGTGGAGCTCTTCCGGAACTTCGATATCCCCGTCCGGCAGTTGGAGTGCTGCTCCGGCGACCTGGCGGATCTGAAGTGCAAGTCCTGCGACATCGAGGCCTGGTCTCCCCGCCAGCAGAAGTATTTCGAGGTCTGCTCCTGCTCCAACCTGGGCGACGCCCAGGCCCGCCGTCTCCGCATCCGCTACAAGGACGAGAACGGCAAGATGCAGCTGTGCCACACCCTGAACAACACCTGCGTGGCGCCTCCCCGGATGCTCATCGCCCTGCTGGAGAACAACCTTCAGGCCGACGGCAGCGTGAAGATCCCCGAGGTGCTGTGGCCCTACATGGGCGGCACTAAGGTGCTGATCCCCAAGAAGTAAGATGCATCCCAACGCCATCTTCCTGTGATCTTACCATGGTTTTCTGGATCTCTGGCGCTGCCTGCGGACAAACGAGTATCCGGATATCTTCCTGCACAACGTCCTCGGTCTCACCGGTGACAGCGCAGCGGCCCTCCTCCGCTCCCTGACGATCTGGGCAGGAGTTTACCTGCTGTGCGGAGTCCTCACTCTGCTCCTGCGGGGGATCCGGAAGCAGCGGCCTCTGGCGCAGAAGCCGCAGGCATAACGCCTCCCTCCCCTCTCCCTGTGGAAAACTGTGGCTGCATTGTTCAATGGCGGCGGATCACCGTCGGCTCTGCAGCGAATAGAGCGGATCAGAACGATACTAGGGTCCCATTTTCCCAATTCTATCGGCTCCATTGCTGTCTATAGCCTGTAGCCCTTGCGCTGCAATGGTTACAGAGCTTCCCGAATTGCGGGAACATCACCGGCTCTGCCGGTGGGGCCGCTTTGCCGCAGAACTGGCGCATCTGCCGGACCCGGAACCGGGCCCTGAGCAGGATAATCCTTATCGTATTTATAAATTTAAAAATATACAGAAAGGACTCAATCGTATGGCAAAGGACAAAGGCTTTATCGCGGAATTCAAACAGTTCATCGCGCGGGGTAACGTGATGGACATGACCGTCGGCGTTATCATCGGCGGCGCGTTTGGCAAGATCTCCACCTCTCTGGTAAACGACGTCATCATGCCCGCCGTCTCCATGCTCACCGGCGGCATCGACTTCAGCAACTGGAAGATCGTCCTGAAGGCGGCCGTGGCTGGCGCCGATGGCGTCATTGATCCCGCTACGGAGGTGGCCATTAAATACGGCTCCTTCCTGGCCACCATCGTAGACTTCCTCATCATCGCCTTCGCCGTGTTCTGCCTGATCAAGTTCCTCAACGGCATGCACCGCAAGAAGGAAGAAGAAGCTCCCGCCGCTCCTCCCGCTCCCCCCGAGCCCTCTGCTGAGGAGAAGCTGCTGACGGAGATCCGGGATCTGCTGAAGGATCAGAAGGACTGATGATCGAAGCCTTCCTCACCGACGGACTGGCGGCGCTGGGCCTGACAGACCGCGTCCCGCCGGAGGCCGTCTCCCGCCTGGATCAGTACGCCCAGCTGCTGCTGGAGAAAAATCAGGTGATGAACCTGACCGCCATTACGGAACCGGAGCAGGTAGCGCGGCTCCACATGCTGGACTGCGCGGCTCTGCTGAACCTGGCGGACTTCTCCGGGAAAAGGCTGGCGGACGTGGGCACCGGTGCCGGCTTTCCGGGCCTGCCGCTGAAAATTCTGGTGCCGTCCCTGGATGTGACTTTACTGGACGCCCTGGGCAAGCGGGTGGACTGGCTGTCCGAGACCTGCGGGGCGCTGGGACTTTCCGGCGTCCGGCCCATCCATTGCCGGGCGGAGGAACAGGCCCGCCTGCCCGGCTTCCGGGAGAGTTTTGACCTCGTGACCGCCCGGGCGGTGGCGGCTCTGCCGGTGCTGTGTGAGCTGTGTCTCCCCTTTGTGAAGACCGGCGGATCCTTTCTGGCCATGAAGTCCGTGGACTCCCAGCAGGAGCTGGACGGCGCGAAACGGGCACTGGAGCTGCTGGGAGGCCAGGTGTCGGACATAAAGGATTACGTGATACCCGGCACAGAGGTCACCCACCGTCTGATCGTGGTGAAAAAAATTTCTTCCACGCCGGTGAAATATCCCCGGATGTATGCTAAAATCAAGAAAAATCCCCTATAATATCCATTGGACCTGAAAGGAGGCGGCACAGTTGAAGCAGCGACCTGGAGAATGCGTGGCTGTGGTATCCGGTAAAGGCGGAACCGGCAAGACCTCCTTCACTGCCGGCGTGAGTGCCGCCCTGGCGATTGCCGGAAAGCAGGTCCTCTGTATTGACTGTGATGTGGGTCTCCGGAATCTGGACCTGGCCCTGGGCCTGTCTGATCGGACGCTGATGGATTTCTCCGACGTGGCGCAGCGGCGCTGCGGATTACAGGACGCCATTGTGGAGCATCCCAAGATCCCCGGCCTGTATCTGCTCACCGCGCCGGCCCGCGCCAGAGGGCGTCCGGTGCAGCCGGAGGAGATGGCCGCGCTGCTGCGCAGCGTCCGGAAGGAGTTTGATTTCTGTTTTCTGGACGCGCCCGCCGGACTGGGCTCCGGCTTCTCCCTGGCCACCTGCGCCGCTGACCGGTGCGTTGTGGTCACCACCACGGATACCTCCTCCCTGCGGGACGCCCAGCACACCGTCATGGAGCTGGACCGCTTCCCCCGGGGCAAGCTCCATCTGGTTGTGAACCGGGTCCGGGGAAAGCTGCTGAGGCATATGCATGCCACCATCGACGACGCCATCGACACCGCCGGTCTTCCGCTGCTGGGCGTCATCCCCGAGGATGAGAAACTGCTTTTAGCGCAGAACCGGGGCGTCCCGTTATTACTCTCCGACTCTACCCTGGCAGCCATGGCATACAGAAATATCGCCAACCGCATTTTGGGTAAGCACGTTCCTCTGATGCGGATAAAATAGAAAGGAGATCGCTCCCATGAACATTGCTCTGATGGCCCACGACCACAAGAAAGACCTGATGGCCCAGTTCTGCACCGCTTACGCCGGCATCCTGTCCCACCACGAGATCTTCGCCACCAATACCACCGGCCATGTAGTAGCCGAAGCCACTGGCCTGAACATCCACTGCTTCCTCTCCTATGCCCACGGGGGCAGCCAACAGATCGGCGCCCGCATCGCTTACAATGAATTCGATATGGTGCTGTTCTTCCGGGACCCCAACAGCGACGATATGGATGCCGATGTGTCCTATATCTCCCGCCTGTGCGACCAGAACAACATTCCCTTCGCCAGCAACATCGCCACCGCCGAGATGCTGATCCTCGGTCTGGCCCGGGGCGATCTGGATTGGCGTCTGATGACGAATCCCCGCACCAAACCCATCGCCTGAAAGGCTGTCCACCCGTTTTCCGGCCTTGACTTTTGACCGAAATCTGCATACAATGGACTTACCGTGCAGAAGCCGCAGCAGTAACCCACAGCCTGCCGTACAGAGAGGGACGCACCGCTGAAAGCGTCCCCGGAGGGGCTTGGGTGAAGGACAGCGGCGGAGCGGGGGCGGAAACGCTCACGGCACCCTCCCCGTAACAGGATGGCCGAAAGGAGAGGACCAGGTCCTCTTGAATTTGGGTGGCACCACGAAGCGTCACGCTCTCGTCCCAAAGCAATGGGACGGGAGTGTTTTTTTCTCCCCGCTGCTCTGAAACGCCCGGTTTTAGAATCCTTATTGTATTATTTGTCCTATATTATACGTAAAGGACTTGATTTTGTGATGAAAAGACGTCTGATCACAGCCCTGCTGGCGCTGACACTGGCACTGCCCCTCTCCGCCCCCGCCCTGGCGAGCCAGATTGGCGGGCGGCTGCTCCCCGCCATCCGGAGCGGTTCCGGCTTCCCGGATACTGACGGCACCGTCTGGGCGGAGGCCGTGGAGCCGGTGTATGAAACCGGCCTGATGGACGGCTGGTATCAGGGGGACTTCCGCCCCCACGACAGCATGACCAACGCCCAGGCCGTGGCTGTGGCGTCCCGGCTCCATGCCCGGCTCACCGGCAACGGGTATATTTCCCTGATCTACGACGACGCCCCCTGGTGGGTGGGCTATTACCAGTATTTCCGTCGTGCCATAGAGGGCAGCGGCCTGGACATGCCCATCTATCTGCGGGAGGACGTCATGGCCCGGATGGCGGGCGAGCCCTGCACCCGGGAGGAATTCGTCCGTCTGACGGCCTACGCCCTGGAACTGGCAGGCGTTACTCTGCCGGAGATCAATCAGGTGGTGCTGCCGGACGTGCTGCCGGGAAATTACATGGAAACGCTGGAGCCCTGTATCTATCGGTTCTACAACGCGGGTATCCTCACCGGCAGTGACCGGTACGGCACCTTCCACGGGAAACGGGCCGTGATCCGCGGCGAGGCGGCCATGATCCTCAGCCGCATCGTGGATCCGGAAAAGCGGGTCCCGCTGTCCCTGGACACCTTTGACCTGTGCCGGGACGTGCTGGACACGGAGCCGGAGACCACGGCCCTCACCGCCGGTGAAACGGTCATCACCATGGAGCAGGCCGCCCAGACTCTGGGCATGGCGCTGCGTCAGGAGGGCTGGGAGGCGCTGGACGGCGACATCCCCCGGGACGATCTGACCCAGGGCCTGAACATTGCCGTGGAGGAGCTGGCGGACGACGCGGCCATCGGCGTGCTGGCGGACCGGGAGGGCGTCTCCTGGACGGCGTCGGAGCTGGAGGCCATCTACGGCCCCATTCCGGGAGACGGCTGCTATGGCCTGACCTGGGAGGGCTGGCTGTGGGCTTACAGCCACAGCTATCTCCGCCAGCGGCTGCTGGAGCGATACGCCGTTCGATACCGGAACGATGCCGAGGTCCATCTGGAGGCCGCGCTGAACGAGGTGCGCAGTGAGATGACCGTCACCCGTTCCGCTGCTCTGGAAAATCTGGATCTGGCCTCCATCCAGCAGCGGCTGCTGAAAGCGTTCCTGTAAATACCGCAGATGGACGCGCACTCCCCTTCCCTGTTTCTCTCCGTACTCCGGCGGCCCATTGGACCGCGTCTACCAGCGGACATATGAATTGAGAGGTGTATGATGAAGAAGTCCCGTCTTTCCGCTCTGCTCCTGGCACTGACGATGACCCTTTCCCTGACCGCTCCCGCCGCCGCCTACCGCGCGGGCAATCTGCTGCCCCAGGTGAAACCCTATGAGAGGCCCTTCGCCGACACACAGGGCCGGTGGTGCGCCGACGCCGTCCAGACCGTCTACGAGACGGGACTGATGGAGGGCAAGTCCGCCCAGAGCTTCGACCCCAACGGCACCCTGACCTGCGCCCAGATCACCGTCATCACGGCCCGGCTCCATGAGCTGCTGAACGGCGGCGACGGCAAATTCGACGCCCCCGGCGATGGCGAGGCCTGGTATCAGCCGGCGGCGGACTATCTGGTGGACCTGTGGATGCAGGATACCACCGGAGAGTACGATCTGCTGGGAGATCTGGATTTTCTCGAGGACACGGCCAATACCCCCTGTGACCGGTACGACTTCGTCTGGCTGCTGTCCGCCGTTCTGCCGGACAGCGCCCTGACGCCCATCAACGCCATTCAGGCGCTGCCGGACTGCGGCGACGAGGACGTTCTGGCCTTCTACAACGCCGGCATCCTCACCGGCACCGATTCCCTCGGCACCTTCCACGGCTTTGACTCCCTGACCCGTGGACAGGCGGCGGCCATGCTGGCCCGCATCGTGGACCCCAGCCAGCGGGTGCGGTTCACACCGGAGGAGTTCTGCTTCACCCGGGAACTGCTGGGCCTGGAGCCGGAGACCACGGTGCTGACCATTGACGGCTATGACGTCTCCGCTGAGCTGTACGCCTACACAGTATCCGGCAACATCCAGAGCCAGATGCTGGCGGCGTCCTTTAAATACTACGACGTCTACGCCCAGTATTTGGACGAGTATTTTGACGACGAGGTCTTCTATGAATACGACGACTTCGCCGCCTATCTGCTGGAGAAATACGGCATCGACGTGGAGCAGGAGTTCGCCGTTCAGTGGGATAAGCCGGATGAGGGCGGCATGTCCCCCGCCCAGAAGGTGACGGAGGACACTCTGGATGCCCTGACAGAGGTGTCTATGCTGTTCACCCACGCCAGCGCCTATCCCCTGACCGCGGCCCAGAAGGCGGACATTGCCGCCGGTGTGGCGGAGGACCGTGCGGATTACTATGGCTATACGGAAGAATTCATCATCGCCGGGCGCACCAGCGAGGCCCTTCTGGAGAACGCCGGAAAGAAGTACGCACCCTCCAGGTCCCAGCTCAGCGGGTATCTGGCGGACAATGGCTGCTTCTATGGCCGGTGCATCTCCATCGGCTATGACACGGAGGACAGTGAGGACGGCTGGTATGGCCGCACGGAGGCGTAGGCCCGTCAGCTGGCCCTGACGGTCCGGCGGGAGGCCATTGCCTATCTGCGGGACGACGACTACTTCGGCTATCTGGGCTGGAAGTATGATGATGGCTATCATGATGCGTATGAGGAGCCGGATCTGCTCTCTGTGGACAGTCTCTCCCAGGCGGACCAGACGGCTCTGCGGAACCTGCCCGTGGGTAGTCTGTCCAATCCCATCAACGAAAAGGCGTGGGCCGATGATTACGGCACCGTCAACCTCTACCTGAAGGACGATCCCGCGGAGAGCGAGGACTTCATCAGCTCTCTGGGCAGCGTGGCCGTGGAGGTCCAGCTGTCCCAGTGGGCGGAAAAGGCGAATGTCACCGCCACGGCGGCCTATGACGGCCTGTGCATCCCGGATATCGCCGCCCGGGTGCAGGCGCTCTCTGCCTGATTGCCTGCCGCGCGAAGCCCTGCGGAAGCGCGGCACTTCTCCCCATCGTGATGAAAGGACGGGAAACGGGCCATCCTGTTGAAGACCGGCCCGCCGCCCCTCCTGTTGTCAGATAGAACGCTTACCACTTCACATACAGAAAGGAACAACCAACTATGATGCAGAATCGAACTCACACCTGCGGGGAGCTGCGGCTCTCTGACGCAGGCAAGCACGTCCAGCTGTCCGGCTGGATGGAGAACGTCCGAGTGGTGTCCGCCAGCCTGGCCTTTGTGGTGCTGCGGGACTTCTACGGCACCACCCAAATCGTGGCGGACACCGAGGAGATGGTAGCCAAGTTCAAGGCCATCACCAAGGAGTCCACCATTGCCGTCACCGGCACCGTCCGGGAGCGGGACAGCAAGAACCCCAAGCTCCCCACCGGCGACATCGAGGTGGTCCCCGAGACCGTGGAGATCCTGGGCCGCTGCCAGCACAATGAGCTGCCCTTCCAGATCAACCGCAGCCGGGAGGCCGACGAGGCCCAGCGTCTGAAGTACCGCTATCTGGACCTGCGGAATCCCGCCGTCAAGAAGAACATCATTCTGCGGTGCAACGTGGTCTCCGCCCTGCGGCAGGCCATGACGGAGCACGGCTTCCTGGAGATCACCACTCCCATCCTGACCGCCTCCTCCCCCGAGGGCGCCCGGGACTATCTGGTGCCCGCCCGGAACCATCCCGGCAAGTTCTACGCCCTGCCCCAGGCTCCCCAGCAGTTCAAGCAGCTGCTGATGACCTCCGGCTTCGACCGCTACTTCCAGATCGCCCCCTGCTTCCGGGATGAGGACGCCCGGGCCGACCGCTCTCCCGGCGAGTTCTACCAGCTGGATATGGAGATGGCCTTTGCCACCCAGGAGGACGTGTTCGCCGTTCTGGAGGACGTGCTGCCTCCCATCTTCGCCAAGTACGGCACCTATGACCGGGCCAGCGAAGCCCCCTTCCAGCGCATCCCCTACACCGTGGCCATGGAGAAGTACGGCTCCGACAAGCCGGATCTGCGCATCGACCTGACGGTGCAGGACGTAACGGAGGTCCTGGGCGGCTGCGGCTTCGGTCCCTTCGAGGGCAATGTGGTGAAGGCCGTTGTGGTCAGCGATTTCCATGAGACCCGGAAGTTCATCGACAAGACCCTGGCGGACGTGGAAGTCGTCTCCGGCGGCAAGCCCTATTGGTTCCGTCTGGACGAGAAGGGCGAGATCGTGGGCGGCATCGCCAAGTTCGTCTCCCCCATCAAGGACGCCGTGGTCTCCGCCCTGGGCCTGAAGCCCAACGATTTCGTGGCCCTGTCCGCCGGAAAGCTGCCCGCCGCTCAGAAGACCGCCGGTGTGCTGGTGAAGACCCTGGGTGCCGCTGTCCCCGGCCACATGGACAAGGAGCAGTACGCCTTCTGCTGGATCGTGGACTTCCCCATGTATGAGATCGGCGACGAGTCTGGTGAGCTGGAGTTCTGCCACAACCCGTTCTCCATGCCCGCGGGCGGCCTGGACGTGCTGCTGAAGGCGGAGCGGGGCGAGATCGATCCCCTGACCATCACCGCCGACCAGTACGATCTGGTGTGCAACGGCGTGGAGCTCAGCTCCGGCGCCGTCCGGAACCACGATCCGGAGATCATGATCAAGGCCTTTGAGCTGGTCCGTCTGGGTGAGGACGACGTGAAGGCAAAGTTCCCCGCCATGTACAACGCCTTCACCTACGGTGCGCCCCCCCATGCCGGTATCGCCCCGGGCGTGGACCGCATGGTGATGCTGCTGGCCGGCGAGGACTCCATCCGGGAGATCATTCCCTTCCCCATGAACAAGAACGCCCAGGACGTGATGATGGGCGCCCCCAGCGAGGTCACGCAAAAACAGCTGGACGAACTGCACATCGCCCTGGTGAAGCCTGAGGAATAAAGTTTATACCCGCTTCCCCGGTGACCTCGCGCGAGCCTTTGGTGAGCCGCGCCGTCCGGCGCGTCCAAGCGTTTTGCTGTCAGGCAAAACCTTGGCGGAGGCGGAATTCATTTCCGCCGAGCAATTTTAATCATCAGGGTTCCCCAAAAGGCCCGCCTTTTGGGGAACACCCAGAAGCAGTTGGACGAGCTGCACATTGCCCTGGTGAAGCCCGAGGAATCAGCCATACGGAAAACCAGACGCGGCGCGTTGATGCGCCGCGTCTTTTCTTTTTCCACACCCTATGGTAAACTATACCCATCAAGCTTGAAAACGGAGGGTACTATGAGACATTTTTCCGCGGCGCTGGCCGCTCTATGTCTGTTTGTCCTCACCGCCTGCGGTACCCCGGAGAACGCGCCCGCATCGTCCGCCTCCGCCCCGGCGCCTGCCGCCTCCTCTGCCGCGGTATCCCCGGCGGAGCCGGACATCGCCGTTCCGGAAAAATCGGAGGCGGACGCCCTGCAATCCCTTTTGGATGGCATGACCCTGCCGGAGAAGGTGGGGCAGCTGTTCTTCGTCCGCTGTCCGGCGGAAAACGCCGTGGAGGACGTGGAGACCTATCATCTGGGGGGCTATCTTCTCTTTGGCCGGGATTTCAAGGACAAAACCGCCAACGACGTCATCCAGACCATCGCCGCCTATCAGGACGCCGCCGCCATCCCCCTGCTCATCGGCGTGGACGAGGAAGGCGGCACCGTGGTGCGGGTCAGCTCCAATCCCCATCTGCGGGCGTCGAAATTCCGCTCTCCCCAGGCCCTTTTCGCCGACGGCGGACTGGACGCCATCCGGCGGGACACCGGGGAGAAGGACCGCCTCCTCTCGGCCCTGGGCATCAACGTGAACTTCGCGCCGGTGGCGGACGTGTCCACCAGCTCCAGTGACTTCATTCACCGCCGGGCTTTCGGCCAGGACGCCGCCGCCACAGCGGAGTACGTCCGCGTCGTGGTGGACGTGATGAACGGCGACGGCATGGGCAGCGTCCTGAAGCACTTTCCCGGCTACGGGAACAACGCGGACACCCACACCGGCATCGCCGTGGACCAGCGGCCCATGGAGACCTTTGCAGCCTCGGACCTCCTGCCCTTTCAACTGGGGGACAGCGACGCGGGAAAAACCGCCGTGCTGGTTTCCCACAATATCGTGGAGTGCATGGACCCGGATCTGCCCGCCTCCCTGTCCCCCGCCGTCCACGACCTCCTGCGGGAGCTGGGCTTTGACGGCGTGGCCATGACCGACGATCTGGCCATGGACGCGGTGGCGGCCTACGCCGCCGACGGCGCCGTGGCGGTGATGGCCATTCAGGCCGGAAACGACATGGTGGTCACCACGGACTACCGCACCCAGATCCCCAAGGTCATTGAAGCGGTGGAAAGCGGTACCCTGGACGAGGCGGTCATCGACACCGCCTGCCGCCGGGTGCTGGCGTGGAAGCAGGCCCTGGGTCTGTTGGAGGGATTGATATGATCTGCCGTCTGAACCAGCCCGGCCTGGCCGCGCCCCTGTTCGGGGACTGGCCGGAGACCATCCTCTGGTCCTGTCTGGAGGGCGTCATGGGGGAGGTCTGGGGCGACGACCATGACCGGCCCCGAAGCGCCATGGCCCATCTGGGGGACTTCTGCTTCTTCGCCGGTGCGCCGGACCGAGAGCTGGCGGGCTTCCGTCCGCCGGAACACCGGAAGCCCTACGCCCTACTGATCCCCCAAAATGACGCATGGGCGGCATGTATGGAAGAGATCTATGGAACCCGGGTCCGGCGATTCACCCGGTACGCCACGAAAAAAGAGCCATCCTTTTCCCCGGAGCGGCTGCGGGTCCTGGCGGATTCCCTGCCGAATCCTTATACGATCCGCAATATTGACCGCAAATTATACGATCAGTGTAGTAAAATGGAGTGGAGTCGGGACCTGCTGGGGCAGTTTAGCAGTTGGGAGCAGTTCTGTCATCTGGGGCTGGGCTTTTGCGTCTTATTGGGTGAGGAGCCTGTTTCCGGGGCCTCCTCCTTTTCCCGTTACCGGGAGGGCATTGAGATTGAGATAGACACCCGCCCGGATCATCAGCGACGTGGGCTGGCCCGGGCCTGCGGGGCACGGCTGATCCTGGAGTGTCTGGACCGGGGGCTGTATCCCAGCTGGGACGCCCACACGGCGGCGTCCCTGGCGCTGGCGGAGCAGCTGGGCTACCGGCTGGACCACCCCTACACGGCCTTTGAGATCACGGACTGTTGAAGCTCTGCTGCCGGACGGCGCAGAACAGGAATGGATATCACCTGCGGATCCACAGGATCCGGAAAGGAGTCTGCAATGAAGAACTCTCTGCGCGTCTTTGTCCTGCTCACTCTCTCCTGCGCGGTATTGACGGTATTCGCCTCCGCCGACATGGGGCCGAAGCCCCAGCTCACCGTCCGGGTGGAACACGCTCCGGAGGAGCTGTACTATCTGGACCTGCTGGCAGAGGGTGAGTACGAGGACTACACCTACGGCGATGGCAATTCCCCCTACAGCGGTCTGGACTGGAGCTATTCTGACGAGGAGGCGGCCGCTCTGAATGAAGACCTGCTGGACGCCCTGCGGGCGGCGGTGCCGGAGGGCTGGCACGCCTGCACGGCGGAGGGCACCGGCGGCGCGCCTATGTGGGGCCAGCTCTATCCGGAGGACGTGGACGCCGGCGGCGATCCGCTCCACACCTTCGGCTATGTAGGCGTCCCCCGCACCTACCGCATTGTCATCGCCACGGAGAGCGGGGAGAGCTGGGTCTCCGGCACTTATCTCCGCGCCGCCCTCCAATCCTCCGTCACAGTGGACTGGGCGGCCAAGACCGTCTCCGTCCCGCCCGCCTGGATGGGCTATGCGGTGCAGTTTCTGTGTACCTGCCTGCCCACGCTGCTGGCGGAGGGACTGCTCCTGCTGGCCTTCGGCTACTCCTGGAAGCGAAACTGGAAGCCGTTTCTGCTGACGAATCTGGTGACTCAGGGCGGACTCTCCCTGTACTTCAGTATCCAGGCGGTGCAGAACGGCGTGGGCTTCGGGTACTTCCTGCTGTTCGTCCCGGCGGAGATCGCCATTGCCCTTGCGGAGATCCTGCTGTACCGGCGGTATCTCACAGGCCGGTCCAAACGCCGGGCCACGGCCTACGGCCTTACCGCCAACATCTGCTCCGCCCTGCTGGGCTGGTATCTCATGGAACCCATCTGGCGCTTTGTGGTGTCGATCTTATAAACGAAAGGAAGTTTTCCACATGGAAACTGAAAAACTCTACTACGCCAACCCGTTTCTGACGGAATTCACCGCCGTGATTCAGTCTTGTGAGGCGGGCAAAAACGGCTTTCTGGTGACGCTGGACCGCACCGCGTTCTATCCGGAGGGCGGCGGACAGCCCGCCGATCACGGCACTCTGGGAGACGCCCGCGTGCTGGACGTCCACGAAAAACAGGGCGTGGTTTTCCACACACTGGATAAAAAAGTGGAGATTGGGGAGACCGTCACCGGCCGCATCGACTGGGCACGGCGGTTCGACCACATGCAGCAGCACTCCGGCGAGCATATCATCTCCGGCATCCTGTGCGCCGACTATCACTGCGACAACGTGGGCTTCCACATGGGCGCCGACACCGTCACCATCGACTACAACACGGACATTTCCTGGGAGCAGGCCATGGACGCGGAGCGGAAGGCCAACGAGATCATCTGGGCGGACCGTCCGGTGGAGATCGCCTATCCCTCCCGGGAGGAGCTGAAGTCCATGGACTACCGCAGCAAGAAGGAGCTGACGGGACAGGTGCGCATCGTCACCTTCCCCGGCGCGGACTGCTGCGCCTGCTGCGGCACCCATGTGCTGCGGGCCGGACAGGTGGGTCTGGTGAAGGTGCTGTCCGTCCAGAAGTTCCGGGAGGGCGTGCGGATGGAGATCCTCTGCGGCCAGCGGGCTCTGCGGTTCCTCTCCACGGTCTACGACCAGAACCGCACCGTGGCCCAGGCCCTGTCGGTGAAGCCGGATCAGACCGCCGCGGCGGTGGAGCGGACCCTGTCGGAGCTGCACGTCGTGAAGCTGCGGATGGCGGAGCTGGAGGAGGCCGCCAATCTGGCGGCGGCAAAAGAATACGCCGGTCAGGGAGACGTGCTGCTGTTCCGCTCCCCCATGTCCTCCGACGCGGTGCGGCGTCTGGCGGACGCCGTGGCAAAGGAGTGTGGCGGTCTGGCGGCGGTATTCGCCGGAGAGGACGGCGGCAAATACAGCTACGCCCTGCTGCGGTCTGACGGCGGAGACATCGCGCCGCTGGTGAAATCCCTCAACGCCGCCCTCCACGGCCGGGGCGGCGGACGGAACGGCTTCGCCCAGGGCAGCGTGGAGGCCGCACGGCAGGAGATCGAGGCGTTCTGGAAAAACCGCTGACCGCCCTGCGCCTTTCCAAAGATCGCAAGCAGGATCAAGCGGCGGTCTCCGGGACCCGGTATACTGTACCCAGAGCAGTTGAAGCGAGGTGAATCGGTGGATGTACGAGTGGCAGAGACAGATCCAGGCCATGGTGGACGAGATCGACCGCTGTATCCGGGAGCACCGGGACGAGGCCCTGACGCTGCGGGCCCTCTCCGGCCGTCTGGGGTATTCCGAATTCCACATGACCCGGAAATTCCGGGAGATCTCCGGCATGTCCTTCCGGGAGTATCTGCGGCGGCGGAAGCTGGCCTTCGCCCTGAAAGAGGTGCGGGACAGCCGACGGAGTTTTCTGGACATCGCCCTGGACTACGGATTTTCCTCCCATGAGGCCTTTACCAGAGCGTTTAGAGACACCTACGGCGTCACCCCCAGCCAGTACCGGAGAGATCCCCGCCCGGTGGTCCTCCGCACCAAGATCAACCCCTTCGACCGCTACTTTTTCGGACTGGGAGAGATCGGCATGGTCAAATCGGCGGACGGCGTGAAAACCTATTTCATCACCATCCCGGCGCACAAATTCCTGCACGTGAAAAACTACGAGAGCAACGGCTACTGGGACTTCTGGCAGAAGCAGAACCAGATCCCCGGACAGGACTACGAGACGGTCTGCGGACTGCTGGACAGCATCAAGGGCAAGCTAGACGACAGCGGCGGCAGCGAGGCGAACTGCGGCAGCGGGCAGATCATGGCCTATATCAATGACCCCAGGGGCAGGTTCTGTGACTGGGGCATCCCCCGGACGGAGTGCTGGGGCGTGCGGCTTCCCGCCGGTTATCAGGGCGAAGTGCCGCCCCAGATGCTGCTGGCGGATATCCCCGAGGGAGAATATATCGTCTTTGAACACGGCCCCTTTGACTATGAGCAGGAGAACCGCACCGTGGAGGAGAAGATTGAACAGGCCATGGCATCCTTTGACTTCTCCGGAAGCGGCTATTGTCTGGACACCACCCCCGGGCGGATCATGTACTTCTATTTTGATCCCGGACAGTATTTCAAGTATATCCGCCCTGTGCGGAAACGGACGGAAGACAAAAAAGCGTAACAAAACAGACGGGCGAGAGGCGCAGGCCTCTCACCCGTCTGTTTTCATGATCCGATAATATTATCCGCTGAGAAAACCCCGGGAGACCAGGAACTCATGGGCCACGTCGTCCACAGTCCGGCCCTCCACGTCCACCTGATAGGTCATCTCCACCATGTCGTCGTTGGAGATCTGCCCCGCCAGCAGGTTCAGAATTTCCTCCAGATCAGGCGCCGTCTCCGCGAACCGCTCAAAGGTGTCCTCCCGGACTAAGAAGGCGCCGTTGTAGTCCGGGAAGAAGCTGCGGTCGTCCTCCAGCACCTTCAGATTGGCCTTCCGGTTCAGGCCGTCGGTGGCGTAGACCTCGGTGACGTCGAAGCTGCCCTTTTCCGCGGCGGTGTATTTCAGGCTGACGTCCACGGACACCACGTCCTTGAAGCTCAGGCCGTAGAACGCGGTAAAGGGGCCGAATTTCATGCTGCCCTCCTGGGTGAAGAACTCATGCTCCGCGCCGAACACCAGTTCTCCCGCCACAGGGATCAGATCGCTGATGGTCTCCAGCCCATAGCGGTCCGCCACGTCCTGGGGCACCGCGATGGCGTAGGTGTTATCAAAGCCCAGCTTTTCCAGCAGGCGCAGGTCATGGCGCTCTCCGGCCACCTGATTGGCGTAGTCATAGATGGAGGTCCCCTCCGGCACGTCGGCGGTGTCCAGCTGCAAAAACGTGGTCAGCAGGGTACCGTCGTAGCTGATCATCAGGTCGCAGGTGTGGCTGTCGCCGATGAGGGACTTGAAGTTGTTCACCTGAGACATCTGATCCTGAATGGTGACGGTGAGATCCGTCTTGTCCTCCACCAGCATTTTCACCATGTGGTGCATGATCTGGGTCTCGGAGTAATCGCCGTCGTAGAGCAGCAGTTCGTTTTCTCCGCTGCCCTTGCCCATTCCGTAAGGCAGCAGCAGGACGAAGGCCAGCAGGATGGCCGCCACGGGGATCCACATCCCCTTAGACCCTCCTCTGGATTTCCGCATCTGCTTTTCAAACCAGCCCATCAGCAAGTCCAGAAGGACGGCAATGACCATCAACGCACCGGTGCCGGACAGGATCAGCGCCATGTCCTGGATGCGGATGCCCCGGTTGATGATGCTGCCCAGACCGCCGCCGCCCACATAGGCCGCGAACACCGCGGTGCCGATGGCGTTGACCACGGCGATGCGGATGCCGGTGAACACCGTGGGGAACGCCAGGGGGAATTCCACCATCAGCGTGCGGTATGCCTTGCTCATGCCCATGCCCCGGGCCGCCTCCTTCACGCCGGGATCCACCTCCTGGAGGCCCAGACAGGTGTTCCGCACGATGGGAAGGAGCGAGTAGAGGGTGATGCCGATGATGACCGTCAGCTTTCCCGCGCCGATGAACACCATGATGATGCCCAGCAGCGCCAGGGAGGGAATGGTCTGCAGCAGGTCCACCACCCGCAGGGTGACGGCCCGCACTCTGGGATAGACATAGGACAGGATGCCCAACGGCAGGCCGATGGCGATGGAGAGGATGCTGGCCGCCAGTACGATGAACAGATGCTCCCAGATAATGGACCAGTTCATCTGCCCACCTCCTTCCGCATACCGCGGGGCGTGACACGCTTCTGCAAGATGTCGATGAGTGCGCCGATGACGATGGCCAGAATGGCCGCCGGAATGGCGCCCAGCAGGATCAGGGTGTTGTTATTGGAGGAGGTGCCCTGGTAGACGAAGTCGCCCAATCCGCCCAGGCCGATCATGGATGCCAGCACTGCCCAGGAGACAGTGTAGATGGCGGCCATCCGCAATCCCGCGATGATGGTGGGCATGGCCAGGGGCAGTTCCACCTTCATCAGCGTCTGAAACCGGGACATGCCGCAGCCTCTGGCGGCCTCCACGTACCGGTCCTCCACCTCCAGGATGCCGGTGTAGGTGTTTTTCAGCACCGGGAACATGGCGTAGATGGACAAAGCGATGATGACCGTGGCGGGTACCATTCCCAGCCACAGGAACAGCACGCCGATAAACACCAGACCGGGGATGGTCTGGAAAATGGAGATGACGGGCAGGATGACGCCGGACCATTTTGGCACCCTGGACAACAGGGTGCCCAGCACCAGACCCAGGAGAAAGCCGGCCGCCACGGAGACCAGCACGTATCCGGTGTGGATGACGATGGCCTTTCCCAGCATGGCGCCGTATGTATCAAACAGCGCCCTCATTTCGCATCCCCCCACAGGTTCTCGGCCACCGACCGGGCCACGCTGGTCTTGGTGACGATGCCCGCGATGGTGTCGTCCTCATTCAGCACCACCACATAGGGCGCGCCGGAGTCCAGCAGGTAGTCAAAGCTCTCCTTGGCCTCGTCCCCCACCCGGACGGTGCGGGCGGTCTGGCGGACCATGGGCTCGATGCTGTTCAGTTCCCGGCCCCAGTGCCGGATGTCGCCGATGGAGATGGTGCCGGCGTACCGGCCGTTCTCGTCGGTGACCAGCAGGGTGTCCACGCTGCTGCGGGCCATGCGCTCGGCGCACTCCAGAACGCCCCGGTCCTTCTTGACGGTGATGGGGTTCGTCCGCATGAAATGCTCCACCGTGGAGGGCGCGGGCACGTCCGGGGCGTGCTTGCCCAGGAAGTTCCGCACCAGGTCGTTGGCAGGATGCTCCAGCATCTCCTCGGGAGATGCCATCTGCACGATCTCACCGCCGGACATGAAGATGATGACGTCCGCCAGCTTCAGGGCCTCGCCCATGTCGTGGCTGACGAACACGATGGTCTTGTGCAGCTTCTGCTGGAGATTCTTCACCTCGTCCTGGAGACTCTCCCGGGTCATGGGATCCAGGGCGCTGAAGGGCTCATCCATCAGCACGATGGGCGGAGACGCCGCCAGCGCCCGCAGCACGCCGATGCGCTGCTGCTGTCCGCCGGACAGCTCCGAGGGATACTTGTCCGCGTAGGCCTCCATGTTCACCATTTTCAGCAGGTCCCGGACGATGTCGTCACAGCGGGCCTTGTCGTATTTCAGCAGCTTTGGCACAACGCAGATATTCTGCGCCACCGTCATGTTGGGGAACAGGCCGATCTGCTGGATGACATAGCCGATGTGCCGCCGCAGCTCCACGGGGTTCATTTTGGCGATGTCCTCCCCGTCGATGAGGATGCGGCCCTCGTCCGGCTCCAAAAGTCGGTTGATCATCTTCATGGAGGTGGTCTTTCCGCAGCCGGACGGCCCGATCAGCACCAGAAATTGGCCGTCCGGGACCGTAAATGTGAGGTCTTTTAAAACTTTTGTCTGTCCATAGTTTTTCGATACGTGTTCAAATTGGATCATTGACGGCCTCCTTTACAGACACAAATCGCCGGGCAGCCTGAGCGGCCGCGGCATTTCCAACCAATACGATCACATCTCCCTCGTACATCTCCGCGTAAGGTCCCGGGGACAGGATCACAGATTGTCCTCGGCGTATGGCCACGATGGTGGCCCCGGTGGACTGCCAGAATTTCAGCGCCCCGATGCTCTTCCCCAGGACGGGAGATTGGGGCGGCACCGTCACCTCATAGTTGGGAAGAGGCTCCTCCGCGGCGGCGAAGGTCTCCCGGCTCTTGATCAGCGCTGCCACCGTCTCCGCCGTCTTTCTGTTCAGCTCCGTGTACTGCTCCAGCAATCCCCGCAGCTGTTCCCGCAATGCCCGGGTATCCGCCGCCTCGGAGAAGTTCTCGATATACCGCCGGGCGTTGTCGGCGGACAGGACTGTGGCGCCGCTCTGGGGCCTGACCTCCACCACCTTCATGTCCGCCAGCAGACGCAGGGCCCGGCGGATGGTCTCCGGCGATACACTGTACTCCGAGGCCATTACGGACCGGCCATAGAGACGGCTGCCCTCCGGCAGGTTTCCATTGGCGATGCGCCCCGCGATATCCAGGGCGATCTGCAGATATTGAGACGGTGCAACCGTCGTCCGCATAGACTGTCCCTTCTTTTCATTATAGAATTTCGGATTCCACGATATACTAACAACTTACTACATTTTTTAAAGATGTCAGTTAACAAATTGTGAACACCCCGTAAATTTCTGTTAAGAAACTCATTGTTTTCTATTATTTTCCCATATTTTCCGTATTATCCATCAAAAAATGACAAGATCCCCGGCGGAGAAAAATTTCTCCGCCGGGGATCGCTTTTTCGTTTCGAAGCTCTCAGTAAGCCAGCTTCTCCGCCAGATACGCTCTCAGCTCGCTGATGGGGATGCGGACCTGCTCCATGGAGTCGCGGTCACGGACGGTGACGCAGTTGTCCGCGGGAGTGTTCTCGTCGCCCACGGTCTGGAAGTCCACGGTGACGCAGAAGGGCGTGCCGATCTCGTCCTCACGGCGATACCGCTTGCCGATGGAGCCGGTGTCGTCGAAGTCCACCATCCAGTCCTTGGACAACTCCTGCTGCAGCTCCCGGGCCTTGTCGCCCAACTTCTTGCTCAGGGGCAGCACCGCCACCTTGAAGGGGGCGATGGCGGGATGGAAGCGCATGACCACGCGGGTGTCGTTCTTCTCGGCGTCCACGACCTCCTCGTCGTAGGCCTCCACCAGCAGGGCCAGGGTCATACGGTCGGCGCCCAGAGAGGGTTCGATGACGTAGGGGATATAGTGCTCGTTCTTCTCCTGGTCGAAGTAGGTCAGATCCTTGCCGGAGTGCTCCTGATGCTGGGTCAGGTCGTAGTCGGTGCGGTCGGCCACGCCCCACAGCTCGCCCCAGCCGAAGGGGAACAGATACTCGAAGTCCGTAGTGGCCTTGGAGTAGAAGGCCAGCTCCTCCGGCTCATGGTCACGCAGGCGCAGGTTCTCGTCCTTGATGTTCAGGCCCAGCAGCCACTGGTGGCAGTAGTTCCGCCAGTAGTTGAACCACTCCAGGTCGGTGTCGGGCTTGCAGAAGAACTCCAGCTCCATCTGCTCAAACTCCCGGATGCGGAAGATGAAGTTGCCCGGGGTGATCTCGTTCCGGAAGGACTTGCCCACCTGGCACACGCCGAAGGGCAGCTTCCGGCGGGTGGAGCGCTGGATGGCCGGGAAGTTGACAAAGATGCCCTGGGCGGTCTCAGGCCGCAGATAGACCTCGTTGGCGGTGTCCTCAGTGACGCCCTGATGGGTCTTGAACATCAGGTTGAACTTCCGGATGTCGGTGAAGTCGCTCTTGCCGCAGCCGGGGCAGGGCACCTGATTGTCCCGGATGAAGTTCACCAGATCCTCCTGGGTCATGGCCTCCACGTTGACGTCCAGGTTGTTCTCCTGAACATAGGCCTCCACCAGCTTGTCGGCCCGGTGACGCATCTTGCAGGCCTTGCAGTCGATGAGGGGATCATTGAAGGTGGACACATGGCCGGAGGCCACCCACACCTCGGGGTTCATAAGGATGGCGGCGTCCAGGCCCACGTTGTAGGGGTTCTCCTGAACGAACTTCTTCCACCATGCCCGCTTGACGTTATTCTTCATCTCCACGCCCAGAGGACCGTAGTCCCAGCTGTTGGCGAGGCCGCCGTAGATCTCGCTGCCGGGGAACACGAAGCCCCGGTTCTTGCACAGCGCCACGACCTTTTCCATGGTCTTCTGTCTGTTGTCCATGCTGTTTTCCTCCTGATGCTCTATCAAAAAATTTTGTCTGCTGTGAGTTGAAAATAAAAACGCCCCGAGCCGTATGGCTCAGGGCGAACTTTCCAGTCCGTGGTTCCACCTGAATTTCCCCATGTTGGAGACACTCTGCCCGGTAACGGCGGGGACCGGCGGCGCCTACTGGTGTTCAGCGCCGCGGCTCAGGGACGCCTTTTCCCCTTCTCCGGCAAGGGCTCGCACCGTCCGCCCTCTCTCTTGGCCTTCTGAAAGAGATACTCTTTCCCGTCATCGCTTTTTACATCTTTGGTCACTGTATCATCTTTTGAAATGCTTGTCAAGTGGGGATTTTGCAGGACACCACTCCCCTTTCCCCCAAAATATCTCCGAAAAAATTCCGTGAGATCAAAAAAGCAATCAGCGGCCCGGATTTTCCGGGCCGCTGACAGTTCATGTATTCACTTCTTGTCCCGGTCGTAAGCCACGATCACACGGCGGTTGGGGTCCACGCCGGTGGAGTAGGTGGTGACGTTGGGGGTGTCCTGCAGAGCGGTGTGGATCACATGGCGCTCGTAGGCGTTCATAGGCTCCAGCGTCACGCTGCGGCGGTAGCGGACCACCTTTCCGGCCACCTTCTGGGCCAGATGCTGCAGGCTCTGCTCCCGCCGCTCCCGGTAATTCTCCGCGTCCAGCTGAATGCGGACCCGTCCGCCGCCGGTGCGGTTGACGGAGTAGCTGGTGAGCTGCTGGATGGCGTCCAGGGTCTCGCCCCGGCGTCCGATGAGGGCGCCCAGGTCCTTCCCTTCCAGGATGACCTTGTAGCGGCCCTTCTCCGGCAGATACACCCGGACGTCCGCCGGGGTCTCCATCTGCTCCAGCAGACCGGAGAGGAACTTCTTGATGGCCTGGGCCTTCTCGTCGTCCACTTCCTCACCCAGCTCCACGGCGGGAGCCGCTTTCTCCACAGGATTCGCCGGCTCGGGCTTCCGCTCCGGACGCTTTTCCGGAGACTTGGCCTTGGCGGGTTTCGCCGCCTTGGGAGCGTACTTCTGTTTCTGCGGCACTTCGGGGGCGACCTTGGGCGTCTCACGGACCGGCAACTCCTCCGGCTCCGCCTTGACGGCGGCAGGCTCCGGAGCGGTGGGGGCCTGCTCCTGCTCCTCAGGCTCCGTCTCGCCGTAGGTCACACGAATCTTGGCGGGCTGACTGCCCAGACCCAGGAAGCCGGACTTTGCCCGCTCCAGGATCTGCACGGAGACATCGTCCCGCTCCAGTCCCAGCTGACGCAGCGCGTTGGCAATGGCCTCGTCCTCAGTCTTGCCCGTTACATCAATATAACTCATAATGCAGCAAGCTCCTTATTTCTCATCAGTGTCATAGCGGTCAGCCTTATAAGAGCGGCCCCTGGCGTAAGGACGGTCGCCGACACGGCCAGCCTCGGTGGTGCTGGGCTTCTTCGCTCTGGCCTCTTTCGCCTCTTGGGCGGCCTTCCGCTTCTCCTTCAGCGTCTGCTTCTGCTCCACCTGCTGACGCTGCTGCTCCTGACGCTTGCGGCCTTCCTCCTGGCGCCGCTTGCGGTCTTCATCGATCTGGCGCTGACGC
The DNA here is from genome assembly GCF_052065175.1 of Dysosmobacter sp. HCP28S3_G4. Taxonomy (NCBI): domain Bacteria; kingdom Bacillati; phylum Bacillota; class Clostridia; order Eubacteriales; family Oscillospiraceae; genus Dysosmobacter; species Dysosmobacter sp. HCP28S3_G4. The sequence continues at coordinate 36,605 of NZ_JBQHUP010000014.1, forward strand.
TCGTTCTCCTGCTCCTCCAGCTTGGTGTTATAGAACCTGCCGAGGATGGCCTCCTGAATGGCGGAGAAAGCGCTCTGGGCGATCCAGTACACGCCCAGTGCGGCGGGCAGGGTAAAGCCGATCCACAGGGACATCAGGGGCATCATCCACATCATCATCTTGTTGGAAGAAGCCGCGGCACCCTCCATAGGCTGACCCTTCATGGTGATCTTCATGGTGAGGACCTGGAAAGCGGCGGAGAGAATGGGAATGAGGATCAGGCCGATGGCGCCCAGCGTGATGCCGGTCTTCAGCATGGCAAAGGCGTCACTGGGGACAGTGGACAGATCCATTCCCAGGAAATGATAATCCACGTTGACCCAGTTGGGGTTCTCCGCAAAGAATTTCTGGACCGCGGGATTGGACGCGTTGTCGGACAGGTGCTTGACGATCTCGATCTGCGCATAGATGCCGTCTCTGACGGTTTCGCCGCTGGTGGTGGTGCTCCAGCTCAGACCAATGCTGGTGACCACTTCCTTGGCGGCCTCCAGCACCTTGAGACCGTTGCCCCGGGTGCCGAAGTTCATGAAGTAGACGATGGGTTCCCGGATGATATAATACAGGGCCATCAGGATGGGCAGGGGCAGGAAGCTCCACAGGCAGCCGGACATGGGATTGACGCCCTGTTCGGCATAGAGCTTCTGCATCTCCTCCTGCATCTTCATCTGGTTATTGGCGTATTTCTTCTGGATCTCCTGCATCTTGCCGGACATCCGGCTCATGCGGACCATGCTCTTTTTGGACTTCATCTGGAAGGGGAGCAGGATCAGCTTGATGACCAGAGTAAACAGGATCAGAGACACGCCATAGGACCCGGTGAGACTGTAGAACAGCCGCACCAGAGCCGCAAACGGATAACAGATCCAGTAACCGATTGTTGCCATAAATGTTCTCCTTACGTGTTTCGTTGGGGATCACAACGAAGCCCCTCAAACCGGAGGGGCCATGAGAAAAAGCCATTTCCCTTTCCCACGATAGAAGAAAAGGGAGGGGCCAGGGAACCGCAGGTTCCCGGTTTGATTTGCCCGCGGCAAATCAAAGAATCATAATCATTTTCGCCGCGGCGTGTACGTGGCGAAAATACCGAGACTCCAGCCGCCTTGGGCGGCGTCACCAGTGACCGATGTCACTGGTGGGGGGAATCCAAAGGGGGGACGCAGTCCCCTCTTTGACTCACGGGACCGGGTCATACCCGCCCTTGTGGAACGGGTTGCAGCGCAGGATGCGGCGGAACGCCAGCCAGCCGCCCTTCAGCGCACCGTATTTTTCCAGCGCCTCCAGCGCATACTGGGAGCAGGTGGGCGTAAACCGGCAGCAGGGCGGACGGTACGGCGAGATGGCCGCGCGATAGAACTTGACCAGAGCGATCAGGATCCGTTTCATGGCGTCTCCTTCAAAAGCGACAGCTTTTTCGCAAGACGGAGATAGGCGGCGGTCAGCTCCTGAAAAGAGGCCGTCACCGTCCTGCCCCGGGCCACCACCAGAATGTCGTAGCCCACGGCCAGCTTGTCCCCGTTGAGACGGCAGACCTCCCGCAGGCGGCGCCGGGCCCGGTTCCGTACCACGGCCCCGCCCAGCTTCACCGATACCGTGAAGCCGTAGCGGTTCCGGCCCAGCTTGTTCTTCCGGCAGTAGACCACCATGCAGCGGTCCACCGCGGAGGCGCCCTTCTGGTACATCCGGCGGAACTCATAATTCTCTTTCAGGGTCACCGCCCGTTTCACCAGCCTCGCCTCCGCAGTTCCAGATTTCCAAAATTGTCCGGTGGTTCAGGAAACTCTTTTAGGGACGGAGGAATCCTTACAAATTCCCGCCGTCCCTGATAGAACGATTCCAGTGTTTCCCGCGCTTTTCCGTAAGCCTTAGTAGGACAGACGGGCACGGCCCTTGGCGCGGCGGCGGGCCAGGACCTTACGGCCGTTGGCGGTAGCCATTCTCTTGCGGAAACCGTGGACCTTCTGACCATGCAGCTTCTTGGGCTGATAGGTACGTTTGGTTGCCATGTTGGAAACACCTCCTACTCATATTACGGCCGCCGGACAAGCGGCGGCTCTGCCCGACGGAGACTCGCTCCGCGGCACACAAAACTCAGGCGTCTTTTGGACGCGCCCTCTAGTATACATACATTTTGAAAATGTGTCAATAAAAACTTGAAAAACCTGAAAAATCACGTCCGGCCTGTCAAAAGGTTTCCCATTTTTCCGATCTTTTCCCGTCGGCCACAAAATCTTGTGCGTTTTTTCTTCATTATGACTAAATACAGCTGTTTTTCCCCTCCAAAAACAGGACAAATAATGGAACTTATTTATTAGAATATGTGTTGTCATTTTTCCTGATTTCTGGTATACTTATTTTGTTATGTTGCGTTCTACCCCACAGATTTTTACGGGAGAGAGGTGTTTCCTTTTGAATTCCGTTGCAGACATCTGGAACAACGTACTGCAGCAGCTGAAGCGCGACCTGTCCGAAACCACCATTAAGACCTGGTTCGACGAACTGGAGGCCGTGGATTTCCGGGACGGTAAACTATATCTGCACTGTGCCAACGATTTCAAGACCGGCTATATCCGTGATCTGTTCATGAAAAATATCCAGTCCTCGCTGAAGGATCTGTTCTCCACGGACATCGGCGTGGAGATCCTGGACGATGCGGCACTGGCCGCTTTTTCAGGCGCCGAGCCCGCCATGAAACGCGTCGGCGGCCTGGATCTGAACAAGGACCTGACCTTTGAGACCTTTGTGGTGGGTCCCTCCAACAAGATGGCCTACGCCGCCTCCGTCTCCGTGGCGGAGCATCCGGCGGAGCACTACAATCCTCTGTTCATCTACGGCGACTCCGGTCTGGGCAAGACCCATCTGATCTACGCCATCGCCCACGTCATCCGGAAGCGGGAGAAGACCGCCAAGATCGCCTACGTCAAGGGCGACGATCTGACCAACGAACTGGTGGCCGCCATTCAGGCCGGTCCCGCCAAAACCGCCGAAATGCGGGAGAAATACCGCCAGGCGGACCTGCTTCTGGTGGACGACGTGCAGTTCATCGCCGGCAAGAAGCAGACACAGGAGGAGTTCTTCCACACCTTCAACACCCTGTACGAGTCCGGCCGGCAGATCGTGCTGACCTCGGACCGTCCCCCCTCTGAGATGACCCAGCTGGAGGACCGTCTCCGCACCCGGTTTGAGTGGGGCCTGTTGGTGGACGTGGAACCCCCGGATTTTGAGACCCGTCTGGCCATCGTCAAGAGCAAGGCCGCGCTGATGGGCCTCAGTCTGCCCGACAAGATCTCCGCCTATGTAGCGGAGAACGTCACCGCCAACGTCCGACAGCTGGAAGGTACCATCAACAAGATCAAGGCTTACAAGGACCTGCTGGGCAGCGAGACCGACGAGGAGACCGCCGCCCGCGCCATTCAGGACATGCTGAAACGCAGCAATGAGTACATCCCCTCCCCCAGCGTCATCATCGAGTACATCTGCAAGTTCTACAATTTGGACGAGAGCGTCATCCGGGGCCAGCAGCGTGTCCGGGACGCGGTGCAGGCCCGGCAGATCGCCATGTACCTCATCCGCTCCATGACCAACCTGTCTCTGGACGACATCGGCAAGGAGTTCGACAACCGGGACCACACCACGGTGTTGTACTCCATCGACAAGGTGGAAAAGCAGATGAAGAAGGACTCCGCCTTCGCTGAGACGGTGAAGGAGATCAAAACCAACATCAATTCCAAGCGCTGATTTTCCACAACCGCGGTGGAGAAAGAAAAAGTCGGCTGTGGAAAACCCGCCGCGAAAAATTGCTGTTGATAAGTCCCGCGATTTTTCAACAGAGGCGGTGGATTGAAAAATGCTGAAAAATCAAGGCTCCACGGTGTTTTCCACAAAAAAAATCCCTAGTGCTGCTTTTTCTAAAAAATATTTGCTTCTTTTCTTTTTAGAACAGAAATCTCCTTCCATCATTTGATACAGAGAGGAAGAACTGACCATGATGAAATTCTCCTGCGAAAAAGCCCTCCTCATGAACGCCATCAATGTGGCATCCCGGACAGCGGCACAGAAAAGCTCCATCCCCGCGCTGGAGGGGCTGCTGCTCCGGGCGGACGAGACGCTGACCATCTCCGGCTATAATATGCAGACAGGCATCCGGACCAAGGTGTCCGCCGATGTTGTACAGGGCGGCGAACTGGTATTGAATGCCCGGCTGTTCGGCGACATCGTCCGGAAAATGCCCGACGATATGGTGACTTTCACCGCCGACGACAAGCAGATGGTCCATCTCAGCTGCGGAGACTCGGATTTCGACATTCTGGGCCTGTCTGCCGCCGATTATCCGGAGCTGCCGGAGGTGGAGGACGACCACGCCGTCTCCCTGCAGCAGCGAACCCTGCGGGATATGATCGAGCAGACCTCCTTCGCCGTGTCCACCAATGAGAGCCGCCCGGTCCACACCGGCGCGCTGTTCGAGGTAACGGATCAGGGTCTGACCATGGTGTCTGTGGACGGCTTCCGTCTGGCCATCCGGAAGGAGCCGCTGGACAAGGCCGACGGCGGCGCTTTCTCCTTCGTCACCCCCGGCAGCGCCCTGAACGAGGTGCAGAAGATCTGCGAGGACACCGACGATCCGGCAAAAATTACCTTGGGTAAGCGCCACATTCTGTTTGAAGTGGGCGATACCCAGCTGATCTGCCGCCGTCTGGAGGGTGAATTCCTGGATTACAAGAACGCCATTCCCCGGAAAAACCCCATTAAAATCACGGTGGACACCAAGGAGCTGATCAACAGCATCGACCGCGTATCCGTGGTGATCTCCGATAAGCTGAAGAGTCCGGTGAGGTGCATCTTTGACCATGACAAGGTGCTGCTGTCCGCCAAGACAGCCAACGGCGAAGCCAAGGACATCTGCCGCATCGCCGGCGAAGGCAATGGGCTGGAGATCGGCTTCAACAACCGCTATCTTATGGAGGCCCTGCGCTATGCCCCGGCGGACACGGTGACCATTGAGCTGAACACCAGCGTCTCCCCTGCCATCATTGTTCCCACAGAGGGTGTGGAAAACTTCCTCTACATGGTGCTGCCCGTCCGTCTGAAGGCCGGGGAGTGAGATGAGCGGCGGCTGGAAAGCACGCCTGCGCACGGCCGCAAAGGCCCTGCTGGCGCTGGGCGGCATCCTGCTGGGCGTTTGCTGGATCTATGCTTCTAACAGGTATCCCGCGTATTTTGGATCGATCAGGGGGCGCCGGTCTCTCCTGGACGACGCGCTCACGCTGCTGAATCTCGTGAAAAACGAGCCATCCAGCGCGGTGCTGCTGGGGATCGCCCTGTCTCTCCTGCTTTTGGGCCTGCTATTCTATTGGATCGGCAGAGAGCAGTAACTCTCTGCCAGGGAGCGGAATATGAAAACCATTACCATTCATACGGAATTTATCAAATTACAGGATCTTCTGAAGCTGGCAAACGCCGTCGGCTCCGGCGGCGAGGCCAAGGAGCGCATCCAGGCAGGCGAGGCCGCCGTCAACGGCGAGGTCTGCGCCATGCGGGGAAAGAAGCTCCGGCCCGGCGACGTGGTGTCCTTCGACGGCCAGCAGTACGCCATCGCCTATGCGGGTCAATGAGCTGACGCTGCGGGACTTCCGGAATTACCAGGAGCAGACGGTGTCCTTTGATCCGCGCTGCAACGTCATCTTCGGCGAGAACGCCGAGGGAAAGACCAATCTGCTGGAGGCCGTGGTCTATCTGGCCTGCGGAAAATCCCCCCGGGCCCGGCGGGATCAGGAGCTGATCCGGTTTGAGGCGGACAGCGCCAGTCTGACGGGGAACGTCTTTTCCAGAGAGCGGGACTTTCAGATCCGGGCGGACCTCTTTCGGGGCCGCCGGCGGAAGCTGACAGTCAACGGCGTGGCGGCCAAAAGCGCCGCGGCGCTGAATCAGGTGTATCAGACGGTGTTTTTCTGCCCCGACGACCTGTACCTCATCCGGGAGGGCGCCGCCGCCCGGCGGAAATTCATGGACACGGCCCTGTGCCAGCTGCGGCCCCGGTATGCGGCGGCGCTGGCGGAGTACAACCGGGCCTATGAGCACAAGACCCGCATTCTCCGGGACTGGGAGGAGCATCCGGCCTTGCTGGACACGCTGCCGGAATTCAATGAACAGATGATCCGCTATGGAGCGGTGCTGATCCACTACCGCGCTCAATATGCCCGGCGGCTGGCGGAGTACGCCGCCGCCAACCATCTGGAGTGTTCCGGAGGCCGGGAGAGACTGGACATCGCCTATCAGACCGTTTCGGCGGTGACAGACCCCATGGCGGAGCAGGGACAGGTGGCGGAGCAGCTGCGCTCCCATATGAATGCCCACGCCGAGGCGGAACGGGCCTCCCGTCTTTGTCTCTCCGGACCCCACAAGGATGATCTGCTGGTGCGGATCAACGATCAGGAGGCCAAGACCTACTCCTCCCAGGGGCAGACCCGGACGGCGGCGCTGTCCATGAAACTGGCGGAGCGGGAAATATTGAAAAACACCTCCGGAGAATATCCGGTGCTGCTGTTGGACGACGTCCTCAGCGAGCTGGACCCCCGCCGCCAGGAATTCGTCCTGAACCGCATTGCGGGCGGGCAGGTGTTTATTACGTGCTGCGAGGATGACCGGCTGCCGCAGCTTTTGGGCGGAAAAGTGTTTCACGTGAAGCAGGGCGCTATTGGATGATTACCGGTGGCGGCTGCTTACGAAAAGGAGTAAATCGATGTTTCATGTCTTACTGGGCCTGCCGGTGCTGGCGGCGTTCGGCGCCGTGGCAGGCGTTGTGCTGTTCCTGATGGGCCTGATCCTGGCGTTTGCCTTCTTCGGCCAGCTGCTGCGGGGACTGTTCTGCAGGACCATCCGCTGGCTGCTGTACATCCCTGTCATTCTGGGCGCGGCGGGACTTGTCCTGTGTCTGGTGGCGGGACTGCCACTGTCGCTGACGGTGATTTTGCTGTTCTGGGCGGTGTACGGCGTTCTGGCTCTGTGCGGCTGGGGAATCTCCCGGCTGCTGCTGGGACTGTGGCATCTCATTATGGGAAAGTGAGGATCGCTCATGTACCTGCACCTGGGCCAAAACGAGATCGTGCCGGACCGGCGGATCATCGGCATCTTTGATCTGGACAAATGCAGCTACGGCAAGCGCACCCGGGAGTATCTGGCCGCCGCCGAGAAAGAGGGCGTGGTGCTGGATATCTCCGGCGACATTCCCAAGTCCTTCGTGGTGTGCGACCATCCCTACCATCCCCAGATCGTGTATCTGTCCCAGCTGAACACGGCCACGCTCCAGAAGCGGGCGGAGAGCCGGAAGCTGGAATTGTAAAGAGAAATCGGCATTTCAACTGTTTTAGGGCAGGGAGAAGCGGGCCGGAACTGGTTCAGGCCCGGCTCTCTTTGCCCCGGAACCGGAAAGGAGTACTTTCATGGCAGAAATCGAAAATCGGAATCCAACCGCCGTGGACGCGGAGAACGAATACGACGCGTCGGAAATTCAGGTCCTGGAGGGCCTGGAGGCCGTCCGCAAGCGTCCCGGAATGTATATTGGTTCCACCTCCGTCTCAGGTCTCCACCATCTGGTGTATGAGATCGTGGACAACTCCATCGACGAGGCCCTGGCGGGCTACTGCACGGAGATCACGGTGGAGATCAACGAGGAGGACACCATTACCGTCACCGACAACGGCCGCGGCATCCCTGTGGACATCCAGGCCCAGACGGGCCGCCCTGCCCTGGAGGTGGTGTACACCGTGCTTCACGCCGGCGGAAAATTCGGCGGAGGCGGCTACAAGGTCTCCGGCGGCCTCCACGGCGTGGGAGCCAGCGTGGTGAACGCATTGTCCGAGTGGCTGGTGGTGCAGGTCCATAAGGACGGGAACATCTATGAGATGCGCTTCGCCCGGGGCAACATCACCCAGGAGATGAAGATCGTCGGCACCACGGACCGCACCGGTACCACCGTCACCTTCAAGCCGGACCCGGAGATGTTTGAGGATACGGTCTACAGCTACGATACCCTCCATACCCGGATGCGGGAGGAGGCGTTCCTGAACGCGGGATTGAAGATCCGTATCCAGGACCACCGTCCCGGTCAGGAGCAGGAGGACGAAATGTGCTATGCCGGCGGCATCAACGAGTTCGTCACCTGGCTGAACACCAACAAGGACCCCCTTCATGAACAGGTCATCTACATGCGGGGCGTGAAGGACGACTCTGTGGCGGAGGTGGCCTTGCAGTACAACTCCAGCTATAACGAGACCATCCTCTCCTTCGCCAATAACGTCCACACTCCGGAGGGCGGCATGCATGAGGAGGGCTTCAAGCGGGCTCTCACCAGCGTACTGAACGCCTACGGCCACAAAATCAAAATGCTGAAGGACGACGAAAAGGTCTCCGGCGACGACTGCCGGGAGGGTCTCACCGCTGTCATCTCCGTGAAGTTGACGGACGCCCAGTTCGAGGGCCAGACCAAGACCAAGCTGGGCAACAGCGAGATCCGGACGCTGGTGAACAACATCGTGTCCAGCAAGCTGGAAATCTTCCTGGAGGAGAATCCCCAGGTGGGCCGGATGATCCTGGACAAGGCCCTGATGGCCAACCGGGCCAGAGAGGCCGCACGGAAGGCCCGAGAGAACATCCGCCGGAAGACGGCTCTGGGCGGAGCCGCCATGCCGGACAAGCTGCGGGACTGCAACGAGAACAATCCGGAGCTGACGGAGATCTATATCGTCGAGGGCGACTCCGCAGGTGGCTCCGCCACCCAGGGCCGGGACTCCCGGTTCCAGGCCATCCTGCCGCTGTGGGGCAAGATGCTGAACGTGGAGAAGGTCCGGGAGGAAAAGGTCTACGGCAACGACAAGCTCCAGCCTGTCATCACGGCGCTGGGCGCCGGTCTGGGTGAGGACTTCGACGTCAACAAGCTCCGGTATCACAAGATCATCATCATGGCCGATGCCGATGTGGACGGCGCCCATATCCGCACGCTGCTGCTGACCTTCTTCTTCCGGTATATGCGGCCCCTCATCGAGCACGGCTACGTCTACTCCGCCGTGCCGCCGCTGTACAAGCTGACCCGGGGCAAGACCACCCGCGTGGCCTTCTCCGACGAGGAGCGGGACGCCGTGTCCGCGGAGATGCGGGGCGGCAATCCCAATGTGAAGATCGACATCAGCCGGTTCAAGGGCCTGGGCGAGATGAACCCCCACGAGCTGTGGGAGACCACCATGGACCCGGAGAAACGGACTCTGCGGCGCATCACTCTGGACGACGCCGTGGCCGCCGACGCCACCTTCACCGTCCTCATGGGCGAAAAGGTGGAGCCGCGAAAAGCGTTCATCGAGAAGAATGCCAAGTACGCCGTGAACCTGGATTACTGACAAAAATCGACCTCTAAAGAGGAGGAAAACTACCAATGTCTAAAAAACCCCAATACGACCCCGAGGAGATCCGGTATCCGGACCAGAAGATCGTCAACTCTCCTCTGGTGCCGGAGATGGAGAAATCCTATATTGAATACGCCATGAGCGTCATCGTGGGCCGGGCCCTGCCGGATGTGCGGGACGGCCTGAAGCCCGTCCACCGGCGCATCCTCTACGCCATGTACGAGGACAACCTGACCTCTGACCGGCCCTTCAAAAAGTCCGCCACCTGCGTGGGCGACGTGCTGGGCCGGTACCACCCCCACGGCGACGCCTCCGTCTACGACGCCCTGGTCCGTCTGGCCCAGGACTTCTCCATGCGCTATCCCCTGGTGGACGGCCACGGCAACTTCGGCTCCGTGGATGGCGATCCCCCCGCGGCCTACCGGTACACCGAGGCCCGCATGTCCAAAATCTCCGACGAGCTGCTGCGGGACATCGATAAGGAGACGGTGGACTGGGACCCCAACTTCGACGAGACCCGAAAGGAGCCCCGTGTTCTTCCCTGCCGGTTCCCCAACCTGCTGGTGAACGGCTCCAGCGGCATCGCCGTCGGCATGGCCACCAACATCCCACCCCACAATCTGGGGGAGGTCATCGACGCCTGCATCCATGTGCTGGACGATCCCAACGCCACCCTGGCGGACCTGATGCAGTACGTCAAGGGTCCCGACTTCCCCACCAAAGGCATCATCATGGGCCGCAGCGGCATCCGGGCGGCCTACGCCACCGGCCGGGGCAAGATCGTGGTCCGGGCCCGGACGGAGTTTGAGGACTTCGGCAAGGACCGCGTCCGCATCGTGGTGACGGAGATCCCCTACCAGGTCAACAAGCGGATGCTCATCAAGAGCATGGCCGATCAGGTGGAGGACAAGCGCCTGGAGGGCATCAGCGACATCCGGGACGAGACGGACCGCAACGGTATGCGCATCGTCATCGAACTGAAGAAGGACGCCAATCCCCAGGTGGTGCTGAACCGCCTGTTCGCTCAGACCCAGCTGCAGACCAGCTTTGCCATCAATATGCTGGCTCTGGTCCAGAATCAGACCCAGCCGAAGATCCTGTCCCTGCGGCACATCATCGACGAGTATCTGGCCTTCCAGGAGGAGATCATCGTCCGGCGGACGAAGTACGACCTGAAGAAGGCCCAGGAGCGGGCCCATCTGCTGGAGGGCCTGCTCATCGCCCAGGACAACATCGACGAGGTCATCCGCATTATCCGCACCAGCTACGACAATGCCAAGGAAAACCTGATGTCCCGCTTCGGACTGGATGACATTCAGGCCCAGGCCATTCTGGACATGCGTCTGAAAGCCCTCCAGGGCCTGGACCGGGAGAAGCTGGAGAACGAGTATAAGGAGCTGGAGGACCGCATCGCCTACTTCCAGAAGCTGCTGGCCTCCGATGAGATGATCCGCGCCGTCCTGAAGGAGGAGCTGACGGCCATCCGGGAAAAGTACGGCGACGAGCGGAAAACAGAGATCCAGGACGTGGAGGACGAAATCGACATCGAGGACCTCATCGAGGAGGAGCAGTGCGTCTTCACCTTGACCCAGGCGGGCTACATCAAGCGCACCCCCGTCAGCGAGTACAGCGCCCAGTCCAAGGGCGGCATGGGCAAGAAGGGCATCACCACCCGGGAGGAGGACTACGTGGTGGACGTGTTCACCGCCTCCACCCACGACTATATCCTGTTTTTCACCGACACCGGCAAGGTCTACCGGAAGAAGGGCTATCAGATCCCGGAGTCCGGCAAGACCGCCAAAGGCACCAACATCGTCAACATCCTCCAGGTGGAGCAGGGCGAACGGGTCCAGACCATGATCCACACCCGGTCCATTGAGGATGACGGCCGGTTCCTGTTCATGGTGACGAAGCAGGGCACGGTGAAGCGCCTGCCCGCCAACACCCTGAAGAATCTGCGGAACAACGGCATCCGGGCACTGCGGATGGACGAGGGCGACCAGCTCATCACCGTCCGGGAGACGGACGGAAACCAGCATATTCTCATCGCCACCCACGATGGCATGGCGGTGTGCTTCGACGAGAACGATGTCCGTCCCATGGGCCGTGAGGCCGTGGGCGTCCGGGGCATCCGTCTCCGGGAGGGCGACTACGTGGTAGGGGCCGCCCGGGCCAAGCCGGAGCATCAGGTGCTGTCTATCACGGAGAAGGGCTACGGCAAGCGGACCCCCGTGGAGGAGTACCGCATCACCAATCGGGGCGGCATCGGCATCAAGAACTATATGGTCACGGAGAAGACCGGCCCCGTGGTGGGCGTCAAGGTGGTGGACGGGTCCGAGGACCTGCTGCTGGTGACCCAGAGCGGCATCCTGATCCGCACCCCTGTGGAAAACATCAAAATGACCGCCAACCGGGCCACCCAGGGCGTCATCGTCATGCGGTTCAAGGAAGAGGGCGACAGGGTCATTTCCATGGCGCTGGCGGACCGGGACGAGTCTCAGGAGACGGACACCGGCGCGGAGCCGGAGGTATAAATCCGCCGGAAGAATATGACGACCAGCGGGAGCGGCGGTCCGCCGCTCCCGTCTTTTCAAAGGAGAATGCATGAAACAAGTCACCATTTACACCGACGGGGCCTGTTCCGGCAATCCAGGGCCCGGGGGATGGGGCGCCATCCTGATGTACGGCCCTCACAAAAAGGAGCTGTCCGGCGGAGAGGCCAATACCACCAACAACCGCATGGAGCTGACCGCCGTCATCGAGGCGCTGTCCATGCTGAAGGAGCCCTGCGTGGTGGAGCTGTGGTCCGACTCCAAGTATGTCATCGACGGACTTTCCAAGGGCTGGGCAAAGGGCTGGCGGGCCCGGGGCTGGGTCAAGTCCGACAAGAAACCGGCGCTGAATCCGGATCTGTGGGGCCGATTGCTGGAGCTGGAGGAGATCCACACACTGCACTACCATTGGGTAAAAGGCCACGCGGAGAACGAGTACAACAACCGCTGCGACCAGCTGGCAGTGGCGGAGAGACAGAAGTACAAATAAGCGGACTGCGTGGCCTTTTAAGCCGCAGAGCGGCGCCGCTGTGAAGCAGCGTCAGGCATTTTGCACAGCAAAATCTTGGACCGGGCGGGCTTTGCCTACCCGGTCAGACTATATCCGGGGCCTCCGCAGGACAAAAGTCCTGTGGGGAAACCAGGCGGAGAACGAGTACAACAACCGCTTCGACCAGCTGGCGGTGGCGGAGAGCCAAAAGTACAAGTGAAGTTTTCCACAATATCATCCACTTTTGTGGAAAACGATTGCGCATTTACTTTCGACGAAATGCGAAAAAATGTTCACAATTCGTTTACATTCCCATCATGAATCGGCCACAATTTTGGGGTATTTTAATAATCAAGCAAAGGGTCCTCCCAGCCCGATGCTGAATTTTCTCCCTCCTAAAACACACACAAGAAACGCCGCCCGTCGGGCGGCGTTTCTTGTGTTCGCCCCTGTCATCGAAGCAGTGCGTTTTATTTTTTGCCAGCCTTGTCAAACAGGGTCCGGCGGTATAAAATATAGACAGGAAACTATGCCGAATGGAGATGTTTACCATGAAAGACGGTTTTATTTCTGTGGCCTGCGGCACACCGAAGCTGCGTCTGGCGGACTGCCATTACAACGCGGAACAGACCTTTACCATGATGCGTCAGGCGGAGAAGGCCGGCGTCAAGGTGCTGGTGCTGCCGGAGCTGGGACTCACCGGCTATACCTGCGGCGACCTGTTCTATCAGGAATCCCTGCTGCGGGGCGCTGAGGAGGCGCTGGCCACGGTACTGGAGGCCACCCGGAATCTGGAGGTGGTGACGGCGGTGGGCCTGCCGGTGCGCGTGGACCAGAAGCTGTATAATTGCGCCGCTGTTATCCAGAAGGGAAAGATCCTGGGCGTGGTGCCCAAGACCCATATCCCCAACTACGGGGAATTCTACGAGAAGCGCCAGTTCGCTCCGGCACCCCAGACGCCGGGCACGGTAACACTGTGCGGACAGGAGACCATCCCCTTTACAACGGAGATCCTGTTCTCCTGCCGGGAGATCCCGGACCTGGTGCTGGGCTTTGAGGTTTGCGAGGACCTGTGGGCGCCGGACTCCCCCTCCGTCCGGCTGGCCCAGGCGGGGGCCACCGTCATCGGCAATCTGTCGGCCAGCAACGACCTCATCGGAAAGGACAGCTACCGCCGCCAGCTGGTGACCATGCAGTCCGCCAAGCTGCTGTGCGGCTACGTGTACACCAGCGCCGGAGAGGGCGAGTCCACTTCCGACGTGGTGTTCGGCGCCCATCAGATGATCGCGGAAAACGGCACGCTGCTGGCGGAGAACCGGTTCGACGGCGGGCTGCTGATCTCGGAGCTTGACGTGCAGCGCCTGGCCTATGAGCGCCGCCGGACCCAGGTGTTCGCGGAGGGACAGCGCCTGCTGGCAGTCCCCTTCTCCCTCACCGTCTCCAAGACCAAGCTGACCCGCTACGTGGCGCCCCAGCCCTTTGTGCCCGAGGGCCGGGAGGACCGGGATGCCCGCTGCCGGGAGATCCTGCTCATCGCCTCCCTGGGCCTGAAGCAGCGGCTGGAGCACACCGGCGCCAAGACCGCCGTGGTGGGACTCTCCGGCGGACTGGACTCCACGCTGGCGGTGCTGATCACAGGCCTTGCCATGAAGATGCTGGACCGGCCCATGACAGACATCGTGGCCGTCACCATGCCCTGCTTCGGCACCACCGACCGGACGAAGAACAACGCCGTCATCCTGGCGGAGCGCATGGGCGCTACCCTGCGCACCGTGAACATCTCCAATACGGTCCGCAGTCATTTCAAGGACATCGGCCACGACATGGAGGACCACTCCGTCACCTTTGAAAACGGACAGGCCCGGGAGCGGACCCAGGTGCTGATGGACATTGCCAACCAGACCGGCGGCATCGTCATCGGCACCGGCGATCTCTCGGAGCTGGCGCTGGGCTGGTGCACCTACAACGGCGACCACATGAGCATGTACGCCGTCAATACCTCCATCCCCAAGACGCTGGTGCGGCATCTGGTGGCATATCTGGCCCGGGACAACGCCAAGAAGGACGAGGAGCTGAAGGACGTGCTGGAGGACATTCTGGACACGCCTGTCTCTCCGGAGCTGTTGCCCGCCGTGCAGGGAGAGATCAGCCAGAAGACGGAGGACCTGGTGGGTCCCTATGAGCTCCACGACTTCTTCCTGTATTATATCGTCCGGTGGGGCTTCGGTCCCCGGAAGGTATTCCGTCTGGCGGAGTACGCCCTGGGCGATACCTACAGCCGGGATGTGATCCTGAAGTGGCTGAAGACCTTCTACCGCCGGTTCTTCTCCCAGCAGTTCAAGCGGAACTGCCTCCCCGACGGCCCCAAGGTAGGTTCCGTGGCCTTCTCCCCCCGCGGCGACTGGCGGATGCCCAGCGACGCGAAAGCCAGTCTGTGGCAGGCAGAAGTGGAGACGCTGGAGTAACCTGGATCAGAGGAGCCAGTCGCCATTCCGGGGCCCCCGCCGGAGCCCAGCGAAGCGGGTCCGGTGGGGAGAGGAGCTGCAGCGGAATGAGTGAGCCCCGGCGGAAAGCCGGGGCGAGGGATATGGAGCTTGCAGCGACGAGGCGGATGCCCAGCGACGCGAAAGCCAGTCTGTGGCAGGCAGAAGTGGAGACGCTGGAGTAACCTGGATCAGAGGAGCCAGCTGCCATTCCGGGGCCCCCGCCGGAGCCCAGCGAAGCGGGTCCGGTGGGGAGAGGAGCTGCAGCGGAATGAGTGAGCCCCGGCGGAAAGCCGGGGCGAGGGATATGGAGCTTG
>NZ_JBQHUP010000015.1:0-50927 GCF_052065175.1 Dysosmobacter sp. HCP28S3_G4
AGTCACGCCGCCGTGAGAGCAGGCGATCTTGACGTTGAGGTTGGGATAGCAGATCTCCTGACGGATCATCTCGCACATCCGCATGGAGCCGAACGCCGCGTAGGTGACGACGTACGGGAGCTTGCCGCAGGTGGCAAGGCCGGCGGCGACGCCCGCGCCGTTCTGCTCAGCGATGCCGACGTTGACATGCTGCTCGGGCAGTTCCTTCATGAACTGCGTGGTCTTGCAGGACTTGCCGATATCGACGTCCACCACCAGAATGTTCTTATTCTCTTTGCCCAGCTCGACGATAGCCTCGCCAAAGCCGTCACGGGTCGCTTTTTTCATGACTTCACTCATTGCTGTTCCCTCCTCGCTTACTGAGCCAGCTGGGCCTTCAGCTCAGCCATTGCCTGCTTGTACTGCTCCTCGTTGGGAGCGACGCCGTGCCAGGAGCAGACGTTCTCCATAAAAGAAACGCCCTTGCCCTTGATGGTATGAGCGTAGATGCACTTGGGCTTGCCGTTCTTGGAGGCGTAGCACTTATCCAGCGTTGCCACGATCTCCTCCATGTTGTGGCCGTCGATCTCGAGGGTCTCCCAGCCGAAGGCCTTGAACTTCTCACCCAGGTCGCCGTTGGGCATGACCTCGTCGCAGGTACCGTCGATCTGGAGGTTGTTGAAGTCCACGAACGTGATCAGGTTGTCCAGCTTGTACTTGTGGGCGGTATTGGCAGCCTCCCAGATCTCGCCCTCCTGGGCCTCGCCGTCGCCCACCACACAGAATACATGATAATCCTTTTGATCCATCTTTCCGGCCATGGCCATACCGACCGCGCAGGCCAGACCCTGACCCAGAGAGCCGGTGGAGATGTCGATGCCGGGGCACTTGTTCATAGAAGGGTGGCCCTGGAGCATGGAGCCTTCCTTCCGCAGAGTGTCCAGCTCAGACTCCGGGAAGAAGCCCACAGAGGCCAGACAGGCGTACTGGATGGGGCACACATGGCCTTTGGAAAGAACCATCCGGTCACGATCCGGCCAGCGGGGATTCTGGGGATCCAGGTTCATGTACTTGAAATAGCAGGCAGTGACAAAGTCTGCCGCCGAAAGGGCGCCGCCCGGATGACCGGACTGGGCCTTATAGATCATATCAATGACCTTCATGCGCATCTGTACGGCGGTGTTTTTCAGTTCCTGAATGGAAATGTCTTTCACAAAAATCACCTCAATAAAAGTTTAGTTCTGCGCCTTCTTTGCAATATGTCGGACAAATGACAACTACAGTATATCGATTTGTCTGACAAAGTCAATAGCATTTTTGAGATTTTCACTTTTGGAAAAATATCGACACATTTTTTGGGGAAATTGACAGTTAGAAAAGCTCCGGACGGGAGCGTTTTCCCGTCCGGAGCTTCGTTTTGTCAATCAGCCCACAGGTTGACAGATCAGGACACAAACATTGTGGAGATGCCGGGGATATACGTGACCAGGAGGAGGACCGCCAGTTCAGCGACGAGACAGGGGATGACCCCCTTGGTGATCTCCTCAATCTTGATGTCACCGATGCCGCAGGCCACGTACAGGTTCACGCCAACAGGCGGCGTGAACAGACCGATCGCCAGGTTGACGATCATGACGACGCCCAGATGGATGGGGCTGATGCCCAGTTCCAGCGCAACGGGTGCAAACAGCGGCGTGAAGATATAGAGGGCGGAGGTGGAGTCCAGGAAGCAGCCGGCAATCAGGAGCACGATGTTGACGATGATAAAGAAGATGATCCAGTTGCCGCCGGTAATGCTCAGCATGAAGTCCTTGATCGCCAGATCCAGTCTGGCCCGGGTGAGTACATAGCCGAACAGGGTCGCACCCATGGTGATGAACATGACGGTGGCGGTGGTGCTGCAAGAGTCGATGAGGATATCCTTCATCTTTTTCAGGTTGATCTCGCCATAGACGAAAACGCCTACGATCAATCCGTAGAACACGGAGACGGCTGCCGCCTCCGTGGGCGTGAAAATGCTGCCATAGATACCGCCCAGAATGATGACGGGCATCAGCAGACCCCAGAAGGCGTCCTTAAACGCTTTCAGACGCTCCTGCGCCGATGCCTTGGGCTGCACCTTCAGATCCATTTTCCGGCCGAGAAACAGCGCGGCCGCAATCAGACCGATGCCCATCAGAAGACCGGGGACCAGGCCGGAGATAAACAGATTCGTGATAGACGCATCGGCGATGGAGCCGAACACTACGAAGGTGATGGACGGCGGGATTACCACGCCGATCGCGCCGCCCGCGGCCATCAGGGCGCAGGCAAAAGGCGCGGAATAGCCAGCTTTCACCAGAGCGGGGATCATGATGAGGCCCAGGGCCGCCACCGTAGCGGGGCCGGAGCCTGAGATGGCCGCGAAAAAGCAGGATACTGCCACGCAGACCATAGCCATGCCGCCGCGGATGTGGCCCAGACATTTTTCGGCCAGGTTGATGAGCCGGCCGGAGATACCGGCCTTCTCCATCACGTTGCCGGAGAGAATGAAGAAGGGAATCGCCAGCAGGACAAATTTACTGCTGGCAGAAGAGCACAGCCGGGGCAAAACGCTCATGATGGCCTCCAGGGGCTTGCCTGCCCCCTGGACCAGAATGGCGCCCACGCTGGACATACCGAGACAGACGGCGATGGGGGCGCCGAATACCAGCAGCAATACGAAGATACCCAGTAATACGATGCCGACCATTTATTTGTCCTCCTCTGCGCGATATTCCTTGTACATATCCGTCATGCCCTCCAGGAATGCAATGGCAGCGAACGCCGCACCCACAGGCACGAAAGAGCCGTAGATCCACTCGGGCCACTGCATGGTGGCGGTCTCCTGACCCATCTGGTACTGGCTGATGACCATCTGAACGCCGAAGATCACGATCAGAAGGCAGAACAGGGCGGAGATCCCGTACATGGATATATTAATGACCAGTCGTGCGCGGGGACTGACGCGATCCGTAATAATGGACAGGCCAAGATGCGCTCTCCGTCGGGCGGCGATGGCCGTGCCCATAAAGCTCATCAGGACGAACAGATATGTGGAGATCTCATCGGAGACGGCCAGAGAGTGGTTGAACACATAGCGGGCGATCACGTTGGCAAAGACCAGCACAGCCATGACAGAGACGCAGACGCAGGCAACAAATTTTTCGATCTTTTCTAACATACGCTACCTCCTTATTTGATGCCAAAGGCGGCGCAGGCTTCCTCACCGTACTCTGCCTTCAGCCCGGCAGACACGTCGGCGACTGCTTCCTGGAACGCCTTGAGCTGTTCCTCAGTCAGAATATCCACCTGCATGCCGGCATCCCGGAAGCCCTTGATCAGCTGGTCTTCCTCGTCCTCCAGCCGGTCACGGCCCCACTCGCAGGACTCCGTGGCGCACTCCTGAAGCAGCTGGCGGGTATTCTCCTCCAGGCTCTCCCAAATCTTCGAATTGGCCACAAAAAGGTCATTCTCATAGCTGTAATTCCAGATGGTCATATAGGATTGGATCTCGTCCATCTTGGAGGATTTCGTGACGGAGCAGCCGTTCTCCTGCCCGTCGATGGTTCCCTGCTGGATCGCGGTGAAGACCTCGCTCCAGCTCATGGCGGTAGGACTGGCTCCAAGTGCCTTGAACACGCTCATGTACACGGCGGAGCCGGGGACGCGGATCTTCAGGTTCTTCAGATCTTCCGGCTTCGTGACGGGGCGCTTGCTGTTGGTGAGCTGCCGGAAGCCGTTATGGAAGGAGCCCAGATAAGTGATGCCCTTCTCCTTCAGGAGCTTTGCGTAGTATTCGCCGCCGGTGGAATCGATCACTTCCCGGGCCTGCTGATAGGATGTAAAGGACCACGGCAGAGTAGCGACAGACATCTTGGGTTCCAGATTTGCCAGAACGCAGGTGGCGTAGGCCCCCAGGTCTGAGCCGCCCACGGCGATATATTCCACGCCTTTGGTACTGTTGCCGCCGGCCAGGGTATCATTGGGGAAGACGTCGATGACGATATTTCCGTCGGAGCGCTCCGCCACCATGTCGGCAAAATGGTGCGCGACCAGAGAGTCAATCTGTGTGTCGGTTCCGTTGACTGCCATAGAGAGGTTGATCTTCTGGTATTCGCCATCACCTCTGCCGGATGTCTCCGTACTGCCGCAGCCAGACAGACTGGCGGCCAGCAGTGCAGCTTCCAACAGGGCAACTATGATTACTTTCCCATGCTTCATACACAGGTACCTCCAGTGATCGTTGTTTTTTGTCATTTGTCCTATGTCCGATAAATGTAAAACGATTATACGTTTCTGCCAGAACAATGTCAAGAGACGACAACACTTCTGGCATTTCTGACAAAATTATCTGCCAATTTTATGGAGAAAGTCAATGGGTCCTCCCTGCAAGCCGTTGATGGACTCCACAATGACCGCGGATCGGATCGTCTTTCGAGAAAAATGTCCCATGAGGGTGGCTTCCGCAGATGGCACGTGCCGGAGCGCGGGAACCGACCCTGATGGGACTGTTTTGCGGCAATGGGAGTATGCGACAAAGATCACAAGAGCAAGCCCTCCCTGAAGCAGACAGGCAAGACCTTCTCCATCCCGGGCGCTTCCGGACATAAGACCTCCCCCAGTTCCCAATACGGCCCGCAGGCCGTATGAGAGCTGAGGGAGGTCTTGTCGTGTAAAGTGTTGCCCCTGAGCAGTGCGCCCTCACCGGCTGACGGCAGAGACTGCGGCTCACTTGCTCCGCAGATACTGCCGGAGGAAGAACAGGGACATGCACAGGCACAGGATCTCGGAGAAGATGGGGGTGAACCAGATGGCGTCGCCGCCGCCGATGGCGGCCAGCGTCAGCAGGCACATGCTCTGGAGGACCAGACCGCGCCCCATGGAGATGCAGATGGCGGGCTTGGGCCGTTCCAGGGCTGTCAGGAAGCCGCCGATGACCACATTGAAGCCCACCAGCAGATAGGAGACGCTGTACTGACGGAAGGCGCGGACGGAGTAGGCCACCAGCTCCGGATTGGACTCCTTGAGAAACGCCTTCACGATCTGGGGGGCGGCGGCATAGAGGCCCGTGAAAGACACCAGCGCCAGGATCGCCGCGGAGACAAGCCCGTACTTCAGCAGACGATGGCAGCTGCCGGTCTCCTTCTTGCCGAAGTAAAAGCTCACCAGCGGCTGGGACCCCTGGGAGATCCCCACCATCAGATTGATGATGACGGTGTTCATATAGGCGATGATGGTATAGGTCACCACACCGTCGGCGCCGATGCAGCGCAGCAGCGTGCGATTGAACAGGAAGATCATCAAGCCGGTACACAGCTCTGTGATGCCGTCGGAGAAGCCAATGGGCAGGATGCGCCGGTAGATGTGAGGATTAAACCGGAATCTCCGGGGATGGAAGGTGCACTTCTTCCCGAAGAAGTGGATGAGGTAGATGACGCAGGTGAGGAACTGGGAGAGTCCCGTGGCCACCGCCGCGCCGAATACGCCAAGCCCCAGATGGAAAATGGCGATATAATCCATCACGCAGTTTGCAAGGCATCCTGTAATGACGGTGTACATGGCCACCTGGGGATACCCGTCCGTCTTGATCAGGATCTCCAGATTATAGGAGATCAGAAAGCACGCACTGAAGGGAGCCAGTCCCATAAGGTATTTCTTGACGTAGTCCAGCGTCACGGAATCGGCGCCCAGCAGTCTGGCGAAGGGCTCCATAAACAGGAACACCAACGCCGTGATGAGCACACCGAGGCATAGGAGCACGGTGAGATTCTGCGAGAAGAGGGCGTCAGCCTCCTGCCGCTGTTTCTGGGCCAGACAGATGGCGATGACGGTAGAGGTGCCGACGGCAAACATCACCGCGATGGAGAACAGTGCGTTGGTGAACGGGAGGGCCAGATTGACGGCGCTCATGGCATATTCCCCGACGCCCCGGGCTACCATCAGACCATCCACCATGGAATAGAGGGAGAAGACCATCAGCGATGCGGCAGTCGCGGAGACGAACCGCAGGAAGCTGGCGAGCAGATTTTTTCCTGCCAATTGCAAAATAAAACAACCTTTCTAATTTTTCAGGAGAGTTTCTGCCGGCCTTCCGGCAGATGGTGAGAACAGGGACCCGGTCACAGCTCCGGGAACAGATTGTCCAGCAGGGCGCTGCACAGCCGCTCTTCCCATTGATACATTCCGGAATAGTTTCCGTGATGCTCCGTGTCGGGCGCGCCCTGCCCGTTGATCACATAGAAGATCCCGCACTTGCGCTGACGGTCCACGAACAGACCGGCCAGCAGTCCGTAGGCTTCACCGAAATGGCCGGACATGACCACGTTGCGCTCCGGCAGGAAGCGGTCTCGCTGGCCGGAAGTGAATTTCTGGATGCCCGGGCCATAACAGGTCATCAGCCCGTCGTAGGTGTCGCCGTTCTGCTTCTGGGGGTCATAGGTCCAGCACGGGGTGAACATGGTATCCACGGATTCTTTGCTCAAAATGCGATTTCCATTCACCAGACCGTCTGTCAGAAACAGCTCCGCCAGAGCCTGCAGCTCCTCCATGGAGATGCGCAGGCCGCCCTGGGGAGAGAACAGTGTGCCGTTGTCGCCGATGCGATACGCGCTCAGATCCGCCAGGACGTTCTCGCCGCCCAGGTCCGGATTGGTGATGAGCACCTTGTCCCGGGGCTGGACCTGATCCTGATAGTCGTCGATCTGGGCCGCCCAGGGCTGGGAGGCGTCCCAGCAGTCTCCGTTTTTGGACTGGTAGAGGGGGGAGAGGTCGTGCAGCTGCTGGGCTGTAAAGTCTCCCACGTTGAAGCTGGCCTGAAGGCCCATGGGCTCCAGCACGTTTTTCTTCATGTATTCATCGAAGCGAAGACCGCTGATCCGCTCAAAAATGGTGCCGATGATACCGTAGTTCAGATTGGTATAGGCAAAGAAGCGGCCGGGACCGCGGTCGATCCCGTCGGAAGAACCGGCGAAATGCTCGCCGCCGGCATAGTATTTGCCGTCCGGCAGGAAGAACTGTTCGATGTTGTCCTCCGGCGGAGTGGAGTAGACGCTTCCGTCTCTGATGGACGAGGTGTGAGACAGCAGCATCCGCAGGGTGATGGGCTCGTCGGGATAGTTGGGATTGCGCAGCCGGAAGCCCAGATAGACGCTGACGTCCGCGTCCAGATCCAGGGTCCCCTGTTCCACCAGCTGCATGACGCCTACGGCAGAGAAGACCTTGGAGATGGACGCCGTGCGGAAGCGCGTGTCCGTGCGGAAGGGCAGGTTGTTTTCCGGATGCGCGGCATCCACGCGGCGGAAGCCGAAGCATCCCTCATACAGGAGTTTTCCGTCCTGAAAGGCCATCACGCCGCACCCGGGTACGGGCATGACCGGATCATTGACGATGGCGCGCAGATCGTTTTCCAGCGCGGAGATCTGGGCGCTCTGCCGCAGATCGGGAAGAATTTTTTCCATGAGAGCAAAGCCTCCTTCTGATTCAGCCGGCGGACGGCAAATCCCTCCGGCGATTTTGGGGTTTATCATTTACAATCTGGCAAAAGTTATATAAAATGGATATTGTGATCAGCGCTGAGATCCCGCAGCAATAATTTTACAACACCGCCACGCTTCTTGGAAAGGTTATACCTGCTATGAAAGAAGATTTTTTTTCCGTTGTCGTCCCATATCTATCTTCTTTGAATGAGACTGAGCTGAAGATATTCGACTACGTGGCGCAGAACATGCACGCCGTGAAAGATAAGAGCATCCGGATCCTGGCGCACGAGTGCTACGTGTCCACGACCACCATATTCCGGTTCGTGCAGAAGCTGGGGTTTGCCGGCTATGCGGACTTCATCAACTCGCTCCGGCTGGCCGATTATCCCACCCAGGAGACGAACGACGCCGGTCAGGAACTGCCAAACGACTGGATCGGGCGCTACTCCGCGGACATCACGCAGTCGCTCCGCTCCATCTCCCCGGACAAGATCGCAATGCTGCTGGATCTGATCCGGGAGCGCAGGATCGTTCTGCTCAGCGACAGTCTCGCCGGCATCGCGGCGGAGTACGCCCAGCGCATGTTCTGCCTTTGCGAGTACCACGCGGAGCGGCCTGTCCACGCCTATGAGCTGAAAGGACTGATCCATTCCGTGGAGGAGAGCGACGTGCTGATGGTGTTTTCCACAGCGGAGCAGAGCCGTGAAGCGGTGGAGCCGGTGACGCGCATTCTGGCGGACAAGCGGCCTGCCGTGATCTCCGTCTCCAATGAACACGGCGGCATCCTTCAGCGGATGAGCGACCTGGACATCCCTGTGTACTCCCAGCAGTCGCCCGTCGCCGCCATGATCGCGGTCATCGATCTGATATTCTATCATCTCCGGCAGGACCGGAACAATCAGGATACCGAAGTAATCAGCGGCGAAGCGATGCCGCAGAAAGGTTGGAATGAGTAATGGCTGTTTTGCATACACTTCCGGCCGCCGAGGGATTTCGTCTCGTGCCGGAATATGCGTGGCACGCGGGCAGCTGGATGGTCTGGCCCCAGCGCCCGGACAACTGGCGCCTGGGCGCCAAGCCGGCCCAGCGCGTGATCTGTGAAATCGCACGGGAGATCAGCCGGTTTGAGCCGCTGACGGTCTGCGTCAGGGCCGACCAGTACGAAAACGCCCGGAATCACCTCTGCCCCGAGGTCCGCGTCATCGAAATGACCACCAACGACGCCTTTGTCCGGGATTTCGGCCCCACGTTCATCACAAACGGCTACAAGGTGCGGGGCGTGGACTGGACCTTCAACGGCTACGGCGGCCAGTTGGAGGGGCTGTATTTCCCCTGGGATGCGGACAACCTGGCCGCGCAGAAGATCTGCGAAGTGGCGGGGATCGACAGCTACCAGCTGCGGGAGTTCGTGTTTGAGGGCTGTGCCTTTTCCTTCGACGGCGAGGATACGCTGGCAGTCACGGAGGAGTGCCTCCTCAGCGAGGGCCGCAATCCCAGCCTGTCCAAAGATCAGATCGAGCGCACCCTGGAAAACTACCTGGGCATCAAAAAGGTGATCTGGCTCCATCGCGGGCTCTATATGGACGAGGGAAAGGGCCATATCGACAATCTGCTCTGCTTTATCCGCCCGGGAGAGCTGATCCTGTCCTGGACGGACGATCCCGCTCACCCGCAGTACGAGATCGTGCGGGAGGCGGAGGAGATCCTCTCCAAAGAGACGGACGCTCAGGGCAGAAAGCTCCGCATCCACAAGATCCCGCTGCCCAGCCCTCTGGTCATTACAAGGGAGGAGGCGGACGGCGTGGACTGGTGCAAGGACACGCTGCCCCGTCTGGCGGGGGACCGGCTGGTGGGCTCTTATCTGAATTTCTACATGCCCAACGGCGCACTGATCTATCCCCGGTTTGACGATCCCTGCGATGAGCAGGCCGAGCAGATCTTCGCCCAGCTGTTTCCCCGCCGCAAACGGATCGGCATTCAGGCGCGGGAGCTGTTTTTGGGCGGCGGCGGCATCCACAGCATGGTCCTCTCCCAGCCCAGCGTGAACTGAATACGGATCTGGATATTAAAGAAAGGCTCCTGAGTCAGCTGAACACATGCGGCAGGAGCCTTTCTTTTATGTCGTCAGAAGCGGAAGATCACTTTTTCGCGGCTTCCAGCTCTGCCATCTTGGCATTGTAGACCTTGCGGGAGTAGGGATACTTGATGGCCAGGAAGGCGATGATCAGGCCGAAGACCAGGCCGCCCACGCCGTAGATGGTGCGGATGCCGGAGACGGCACCGGCGCTCTGAACGGCGGCGGTCTCGTCAAAGTGGAAGAAGTCCAGGCCAACGCCCACCAGCCACATGCCGATGGAGCAGCCGAACTTGTTCACGCAGGAGAGCAGAGACGTCATGGCGCCTGCGCGGTTGACGCCGCTCTCCAGCTCGTTGATGGAGATCACGTCGGCGGCGACGGAGTAGATGAGGGTCCAGAAGGTGGAGTTGCCCAGCGCGGAGAAGCACAGAGCCAGGCAGTACAGGGGGATCGTGGGAGGCAGGATCCGGGGCAGGAACATGCCGAAGCCATAGCAGAAGAAACCGAAGATCATCATGGTGCGCTTGTCGATCTTCTTGGAGATGTTGCCGATCACCATGGCCATCACGATCATGTAGAAGCACTTGCCCATGTTGATGACGCCGATCTGGATGTCGCTGAGCTCATAGAAATAGGTCTGGACGTAGATGTTGCCGGAGGCCTGGATACCAACGATGCAGTTGGCAAACAGGGCGATGAGGACCACGATGATGTAGGTCTTGTCGGTCAGGCACTCCATGAAATCCTTGAAGGAGAAGGAGTTGGCCTTGGCCTCCTCGGTGCTGAGGCTGATCTCCTTGCCCTTGGTGCAGACACCGGCCAGGAAGTAGGAGACAAAGCAGAAGGCGGCGGTCACGACGGCGACGATGGCCCAGCCCACCTTTTCCGTGGAGCAGCGGTTTACCAGGATCATGGTGCAGCCGGAGACCACCAGCTCGCCCGCATACATGAAGGCGGAGGAGAAGCCGCGGATGGAGCTCTGCTCATCGTAGTCCTTGGTCAGTTCCTGGCCGATGATGATGTGGTTCATGTCGCACATCGTGAAGAACAGCCAGAAGAAGATGTTGAGGATCACATAGTAGAAAATCTTGACGCCGTCGGACTCGAAATCAAAGGCGGAGAACAGCAGCCAGACGGTGATGCCGAGAGGTACGGAAGCACGCATCATCATCGGACGGCGGGTGCCGGTCTTGACCTTCATTTTATCGCTGAAGAAACCGATAATAGGATCGGTAACAGCGTCCCAAATAACAGCGAACAGAGAAATGGTGCCGGCCACCGCGGGAGCGACCCCGGCAAAGCTGGTCATGAAGTAGATGAAGTAGTAGTAATACAGGTTGTAGGCCAGTCCGGAACCCAGCTGGCCGATACCATAGCCAATCTTTGTTCCTGTTGACAATTTCCGGTTTAAATTATTCATAACTTTCTCCCTCTTGTGCACGTCCTGCTGAAAAGGTGTAAATTTAGGATGGCCGTCCTTGTTGAAAGTCTACAATATTTCTCTTTTTTATGCAAGCGATCCCGGACACCTCGGAACAGTGTTCCGCAAATCCGAAACGCCTGTGTAACAGACATCCCCGAACAACTGTGCTCCGTCGTACTGCGGAAAGCTGATGAGGATGGCGGGCACGATGATGGCCAGGAATACGCGCCGATGAAGCTGGCAAGGTGCTGGCTGGCCGATGACGCTGCGTATTTCAACCGAAGCTCCGCATATAAAAAACCGGACCGGGCGATCCGCCCGGTCCGGTCTTCGTCTTGTTTGTCTGCGCTTACGCCACGCCAACCGTGATGAGGATGTTGGCGAAGGTGCGCTGCTCGCCGGTGGAGATGGCCAGCCGCAGGGTCTTCTCCCCGCAGGCGTCGTAGAACTCGAACCGGCCCATCTTGCCCGGCTCCATGCCGCCCGGCATCTTCCGGAACTCCCCGAAGATCTCCGGCTCAGTCCCGTCCGCAGGCTCCATCACCTGGGCGCTCTCAATGTTGATGACGCTCTGCAGCGTCTCCAGCACGTCCGTCACCGTGGGCAGGCCCGGACGCAGTCCCAGCCACACCTTCTCCGCCTCGCCCGTCTTGGACGCCAGCGGATAGTTGCCGTCGGCGATCAGGACCTTGTCGCCGTGGCCCAGCAGGGACACCACCCGCATCAGCTCCGGATGGATGCACTTTCCCGTCAGCATTCACCGGCCCTCCTTACTTCTCGTTCTCCCGCAGCTGGCCCAGCTTTCCGCCGGGATGGCAGCGGACGTACTTCACAGGATCCCAGTCCTTCTCCACCTGGAGCGCCACGGACAGGGCCTGCAGCGTCAGCTCCTCCGGCGTACGGGCACGGCCGGGATAGTTGCCGGTGGTCTGGATGCCGCCGGTCAGGGGCTTGCTGGGGTCCGTGTCAAATCCCCGGACGTCGTCTCCCTGCCAGCAGTGGAGAGATGGGGACGGTCTTCAGTTTTTCGATGGCGGCCTCGGCGTCCACGCCGCAGGCGGCGTACTTGACTTTTGCTTCGCTGTAGCTCATATGGTTCCCTCCTGAAGGTTCATTTGAATGTTCAAGTTGCCAAGGGCGGTGGCCTCAATGGGCAGGGCGACGACCTCTTTTCCGGTGGCCTCGGCCGTCAGGCGGTTGAGGAACTGGCTCTTGGCGCCGCCGCCCACGATGTACAGCCGGTCATAGTGCTTTCCGGTGTTGCGCTCCAACTCCTCAATGGCCTGCCGGTAGCACAGGGCCAAGGACCGGTACGCGCAGCGGAAATAGTCGGCCTCGCAGGCAGGTTTGCCGGACAGCTGCCGGTCGAAAGCGGCCTTCATGCTCTCTGGAGACATGAACGCCTGGGCGTTGGCGTCCACCGTCTCGTCGAAGCGGCTGGCCTCGGCCTCCTCCACGATGGCGCCGAAGGGCTTTCCGGGGCACAGCTCCTTCTGGAGCTGGTTCACCAGCCACATGCCCATGATGTTCTTCTGATAGCGGTTGTAGCCCACGCCGCCCTCGTTGGACCAGTTGGCCCGTTCACTTTCCGCGTCCGTCAGGGGCTTTTCCGTCTTGACGCCCAGCAGGCTCCAGGTGCCGGAGGAGATGTAAGGGGCTTCGCCTTCCATGGGGATGCCCTCCACGGCGGAGCCGGTGTCATGGGTGGCGCAGAGGACCACGTCCATGCCCTCGTACTGGCCGATGACGGTGCCGGGAGCCTGCAGCTGCGGGAACAGATGCTCCGGAAGCCCCAGAGTGCGGATCAGCTCCATGTCATACTCGCCGGTCTCGGCGTTGACCAGGCCGCCGGTGGTGGCGTTGGTGTACTCGTGGACCTTCACGCCGCAGAGGCGGTACATCAGCCAGCAGGGGAGCATCAGGAAGTCCGTGGCGCCTTCCAGACGGCCCGCCAGCAGGTCCGCGTAAAGCTGATAGACCGTGTTGAAGGGCTGGAACTGGATGCCGGTGTGCCGGTACAGCTGAGAGAAGGGGACCAGCTCATGCACCCGGGGGATCACGTCCTCCGTTCTGCCGTCCCGGTAGCAGTAGCAGGGGAACAGCTCCCGGTCGCCCTGCATGAGGACGTAGTCCACGCCCCAGGTGTCGATGGACAGGCTCCGGATGTCGGGGAACAGCTCCCGGGCCTGTTCGATGCCTGCCTTTACCGACTCCAGCAGACCCCCGGCGTCCCAGAGCAGGTGCCCGTCCTTCCGGACGGCGCCGTTTGGGAAGCGATAGACCTCTTTTGTTTTCAGCTCACCGTCCTCTCTCCAGCCCACGATGTGGCGGCCGGAGGAGGCGCCGATGTCAATGGCAAGATAGTGGTTCAAGCGCTCACCGCCTTCACGTTTGATCTCTGCGTCCGATTATACAGGAAAAAACCGCCCGGAAAAAGGGGCGGTGTTTGTGTAAGAAAAGTATCCTGATTTGCATTGCGGACCGGCGGCGTGTCTGGTATACTGAAGGCAGACACACCTGCGTCCGCCGCGGCGGAATCCGTTGAAAGGAGGGCGGGCCTGCCCGCCGGAAAACAGCCATGATCGACAGTACCATCCTCAACTGGCTCCGGCCCATCACCGCGGAGGAGCGCTCCATTCTGGACGGCAGCGACGCCGTTGACTGGGAACTCTATATCGAGCGAACCGGCAACGTCATCAACGCCAAAAAGCTGCTGGACAGCGGAAAGCTCATCACCATCCGCCCCCACACCCGCTTTGTCCACTTCCCGCCCCACACCCACGACTATGTGGAATTGGTGTACATGTGCCAGGGGCAGACCACCCATATCGCCAACGGCACACGGATCGAGCTTCAGCAGGGCGAGCTGCTGTTCTTCGGCCAGGGCGCCAGCCAGGAGATATTGCCCGCCGGCGAGGAGGATCTGGCGGTGAACTTCATTATCCAACCTCCGTTCTTTGACAAGGCTCTGGAGATGCTGGATGAGGAGGAGACCCCGCTGCGGAAGTTCATCGTGGACAGCCTGAACCGGCAGAATTCCAACTACCTGTATTTCAAGGTGGCCAACGTGCTGCCCATCCAGAATCTGGTGGAGAACCTGCTGTGGACGCTGATCCAGGACGTGCCCAACAAGCGCAACCTGAACCAGACCACCATGGGCCTGCTGCTGATGCAGCTCATCAACCACGCCGACCGCCTGATCTGCGAATCCGAGGAGGACGAGGCACTCATGCGGGTCTTCCGGTACATCGAGGAGAACTACCGGGACGGAAGCCTGACGGAGCTGGCGGGTCTGCTGCACTATGATCTGGCCTGGCTCTCCCGGCAGATCAAGCGGCGCACCGGAAAGTCCTACACGGAGCATTTGCAGGAAAAGCGGATGAGCCAGGCGGCCTATCTGCTGAAGAACACGGCCATGCACGTGGACCGTATCGCCGAGGCGGTGGGATACAGCAATCTGCGGTATTTCCACCAGCTGTTCCGGGAGCGCTACGGTCTCTCGCCGAAAAAATACCGGGATTCCCTGGGGTTGGCCCATGGGCACGCGCCTGATGTGTCCGCTCGTCCGGAATGAAGGGTTTCCGGGGAAGGCTGGACAGGAACAAGAAAACGGAGATCACGTCCCGGCGTTTTTCGCCGGAGAACGGGATCTCCGTTTTGCACTTCACAGGATCGTGGCGCCGCCCAGCACCGCGTCCCCGTCGTAGAACACCACCGCCTGACCGGCGGCAATGGCCCGCTGGGGCACGTCGAAGGTGAGATGGATGCGGTCCGGGCCGGTGATGCGGAGGACGGCGGGCTGCTCCGGCTGGTGATAGCGGGTCCGGGCCGTGACCCGGATGGGACTGTCCGGCGCGGGGATGGACAGCCAGTTCACGTCGTCCGCGTCCAGGTCGGCGGTGAACAGCCGGTCATTGGGAGCCAGCGTCACGGTGTTGGACGCCGCGTCTTTCTTCTGGACGTACACGGGCTCGTCCGCGGAGACGCCCAGCCCCTTCCGCTGGCCGATGGTGTACCGGATGATACCCTTGTGGGTGCCCAGCCGGTTTCCGGCCTCGTCCAGAAAGTCTCCCGGCGGATAGGAATGGCCGGTGTACCGCTCTAGGAAGGCGGCGTAATCCCCATCGGGGACAAAGCAGATGTCCTGGCTGTCATGCTTCCGGGCATTGACGAAGCCCTGCGCTTCCGCAATCTCCCGGACCTGGGCCTTGGTCAGCTCTCCCAGCGGGAGCAGGGTGTGGGCCAGCTGCTCCTGGGTGAGAGAATAGAGGACATAGCTCTGGTCCTTAGGCCCATCCACGGCCTTTTTCAGCTGCCAGCGGCCATTGGACGCCTGGCTGATCCGGGCATAGTGGCCGGTGGCGATGAAATCGCAGCCCAGTTCCCTGGCCCGGCGGTACAGCCCACCGAATTTCAGGTAGCGGTTGCAGTCGATGCAGGGATTGGGAGTGCGTCCCTGCTCATAGGCGTCCACGAAGCGGCGGATGACGTTTTCCGAGAAGTCATCTTTGAAATTGAACACATAGAAGGGCATCTCCAGCCGCCGGGCCACGCTGCGGGCGTCCTCCACATCCTCCAGGGAACAGCAGGTGCGGCTGTCCTGAGAAAGTCCGGCGGTCTCGTTTTCATAGAGCCGCATGATGGCGCCTACGCATTCGTACCCCTGCTCCTTCAGGAGCCAGGCGGTGACGCTGGAATCCACGCCGCCGCTCATGGCGATGAGGACCTTTCCTTTGGATGACATCGTTGTTTCTCCTTTGCATCAGCAGGGTGAAAGGACGGCGGTGCAGATCCGCCGCCCTTTCGGAAGGGGGGAAAATCAGAATAACCGCTTTCCTGGATTTAATCCGCGAACAGCGGCGTGGAGAGATAGCGGTCGCCGGTATCCGGCAGGAGGACCACGATGGTCTTTCCCTTGGCCTCGGGACGCTTGGCGATCTGGATGGCGGCCCAGACGGCGGCGCCGGCGGAGATGCCCACCAGTATGCCCTCGGAGCGGCCGATCTGCTTGCCGGTGGCAAAGGCGTCCTCGTTGGCAACAGGAATGACCTCATCGTAGATCTTGGTGTTCAGCACCTCGGGGACGAAACCGGCGCCGATGCCCTGAATCTTGTGGGAACCGGCACGACCCTCACTGAGGACGGGGGAGTCCTTGGGCTCCACCGCCGCCACCTTGACGGCGGAATTCTGGGATTTCAGGTATTCGCCCACACCGGTGAGAGTGCCGCCGGTGCCGACGCCGGCTACGAAGTAGTCCACCTGACCGTCGGTGTCCTGCCAGATCTCCGGGCCGGTGGTGGCGCGGTGGACCGCCGGGTTGGCGGGGTTCACGAACTGGCCGGGGATAAAGCTGTTGGGGATCTCCTTCGCCAGCTCCTCGGCCTTGGCGATGGCGCCCTTCATGCCCTTGGCGCCCTCGGTGAGCACCAGCTCCGCACCGTAGGCCTTCATGATCTGACGGCGCTCCACGCTCATGGTCTCCGGCATGACGATGATGATGCGGTAGCCCCGGGCGGCGGCCACGGAGGCCAGGCCGATGCCGGTGTTGCCGGAGGTGGGCTCGATAATGACGGAGCCGGGCTTCAGTTTGCCGCTCTTTTCCGCGTCATCGATCATGCCCTTGCCGATGCGGTCCTTGACGCTGCCGGCGGGATTGAAATACTCCAGCTTGGCCAGGATGCGGGCCTCCAGGCCCAGCGCCTTCTCAATGTGGGTCAGTTCCAGCAGAGGGGTACGGCCGATCAGCTGATCGGCGGAAGTATAAATGTTCGCCATGATGTCAGTCTCCTTTATCGATCAGAATTTTAAATCAAATATGTCCGGGACGGCCGGTTCCGTCCCTGCGGCGCAGAGCTGCAGCTGCGACCGGGACATCGGAAGTCTGGTTTCAGGACGACAGAGGATGTGTTGCACATCGTCAAATCCCACCTTTTTTGTATACTATCCGGAGTATACTACAGACAACATACTTTGTCAATATGTTTTTAGGATTTATTTTTCTGAAAAAGAATTGTATTTCTAAAAACATTGTGATAAACTATGTTTATACCCTCAGCAGACAAAGGGCAGCACGCCTGCCAGCGGCTAAAATCAACGTTGGCGGCTCCGCCGCCTTACGGATGGGGCGTGCCCCTCGTGGGCATAACGCCGCCAGCCGCCGAAGATGCCCTGAAAAACCGTGCTGACCTTTGTCTGCTGAGGGTAAAAAGGAGGGCACTGCAATGTTGGTTTCCACAAAAGGACGATATGCGCTGCGGGTCATGGTAGACCTGGCGGAGAATAATACCGGGGAGCCGTTGCTGCTGGTGGACGTGGCCAGGCGGCAGGAGATCTCGGAAAAATATCTGGAGGGCATCATGGCTGTCCTCAGCAAACACGGGTTCGTCACCGCACAGCGGGGTCGGGGCGGCGGCTACAAGCTCAGCCGCAGGCCTGACGAGTACACGGTGGGCAGCATCCTGCGGCTCATCGAGGGGCCGCTGGCGCCGGTATCCTGTCTGGAGGGCGGGAGCAACACCTGCTCCCGGGCGGCGGAGTGCCGCACGCTGCCCATGTGGACAAAGCTAAACGAGCTCATCAACGACTATCTGGACAGCGTCACGCTGGCGGATCTGGCGTTCCAGGGCGGCGGAGGCGACTACGTGATCTGAAGACGCAGAAGTACAAAACGGAAACCGCCCGGACATTTGTCCGGGCGGTTTTGTGCTGTCTGGAGGGTCACAGGTAGTTCAGCGGGTTTTTCCGCACGCCGTTGTACCGGACCTCAAAGTGGCAGTGGTTGCCGGTGGAGTTGCCGGTGGAGCCCATTTTGGCGATCTGCTGGCCCTTGTAGACTTTCTGGCCCACGGACACCAGCAGCCTGCTGTTGTGGCCGTAATAGGTCACGTAGCCGTTGCCGTGGTCGATCTGCACCAGATAGCCGTAGCTGCTCATCCAGCCGGCGTAGATCACCGTGCCGCCGTCGGCGGCGTAGATGGGTGTGCCGTAGCGGTTGGCGATGTCGAGGCCGCCGTGATAGCTGGAGCCGAAGATGGAGCTTCGGTAGCCGAACCTGGAGGTGATGCTGCCGGAGCAGGGCCAGCGGAAGCTGCCGGTGGGCAGCCAGGTGGGACGCTCCTTGGTGCCCCGGGCCTGCTGTTCCGTGACGGGCTCCCGAAGGGTGACGTAAGACAGCACCGTGCGCTCCGTCTCCTCGCCGTTGACGTAGGTGACGTTGGCCGTCACGTCCGCCTTGCCGTACTGACCGGCGGACAGGACTTTGTAATCGCCCTTGTAGATGCTGGAATCGTCGGTGTACTCCACGTCGTAGGGAATATCCGTCAGATAGCTCTCCCGCTGGGTCACCGTCAGCGTCAGATAGGGGACGGCGGCGGACATGGTCAGCACCTCGCCGATGGAGATGCGGTTGATGTTGTAGCCGGGGTTCTTCTCCAGCAGTTCCTTGGAGGTCATGCCGTGGGAGTTGGCGATCTCAGACCAGGTATCACCGCTCTTGACAGTGTAAGTGACCTCCTCTGTCTTGGTACTGTACAGTGTCTCTGCCAGATAGCCCAGGTTCATGATCTTCTCCGTGGGGACATAGCCGGGTTTCACCGTTACATCCTCCTGGAAGCCGCAGGAGATGGTGTTCTCATTGCTGACGCGGGTCTGCAGCTGGTGGAGCAGCTCCTCCAGCGCGCCCTCGTAGGGCGTGGCGCCGATCATCTCGCCGTCCACATACAGAGAATAGCCATAGGTCACCAGACCGATCTTGCTGGACAGTTCCTCCTCAAAGGTGTCGCCGTCCACCACTTCCTTCCGGAGCATCAGGCCGCTGTCATAGCGGAGCAGATTGGTCCCGATGGTGTAGTTCCCGCCCAGAGCCTGGGAAGTGACCTTCTCCAGATCCCGGACGGCATCCTGGGCCGACATCTTGGAGGAGACCTTCGCCACCTCCTGACCGTCATAGGTAACGGTGGTGCCGAAGGTATAGAAGGAAGAAAACAGGGCCAGAACGGCAATGCCCGCCACGGCGCACAAAAAGGGAAGGGCCCGGATGCGCCGTTTTCCCTCGAATTTGGCGTGGAAGCCGTTGGTGCGGCGGACTGCCCTGCGGTGGCGGCCCACCAATGTCTCCCGCAGGCGGCTGCCGATCATGGGCAGCAGGCCGCCCAGCATCAGGAGCAGCTGGATCAGCAGGCGGTTGGACTCCGGGAAGCGCTTGGCCCGCTGCTCCCGGCGGATGTGATGCCAGCGGCGGCGGACATGGCGGACCCAATCCGTCGCCTGCTGCCACAGGGAAACTGGCTCCGCATCTGTCTCCGAGCGTTCCGTGCGAACGGCTTTCGGACGGGGCTCGGTCTCCGGATGGGGCTGATAGACGGCCTTTGCCGCTGTCTTTGCCTCCCGTGTATCCCGGCTCCGGCGAACAGACTCCCGCCGTGCGGTCTCCTCCGCCCGCGCCGCGGTCCGGGGACGGGGAGCATTCCGCTCCTGACGGTCTCCGGCGGCGGTCTCCCGAACCGCCGTCCGCTTCGCGGCTGTATTTGCGGCGTCAAGTGCCTGCTGTTCTGCGGCCTGACGCTCTCTCCGGCGTTTTTCAAGACGGCGCTCCGTCTCTATCCGCTCCATCCGCTGGCTCAGAGTCCACTGGGACCTGTCGCTCCGGCGGGGAGAGCGTTTTCCCTCCTGATCCACTTTTTTCAGCGTGTCGTTCATAGACGCTCCTTTAAGTGTGTTCAGATCTGCGTTCCGGGACAGGCTGTATTGAGAGTCTGTCACGAAATTGTAACAATTTGTTACCGTTCTGTATGATACCCTTTTTTAAAGGAGCCGTCAAGCCCCTTTTGCCTCTGAAAACCGGGAAAAGACTGGCTTTGCCTGAAAAGCGCCGGTTTTTTCAGGCAAAGTGGATCCGGCCGCCGCTCTGCCGCCTCCGTACGGGGCGGAGAGACGGTTTGGCCGTCGTTCTGCTGAAAATGCCCGAGAAAAAGCGGACGAAATGAGAAAATTTTGTTGCGTATTTTTTCGTTTTTTATTGAACGCGGGAAACGGCGCGTGTATAATAACTTCGGAATCTTTATCCAAACTGAGCTTGGAGGAATGAAATATGTTTAACTTTTTGATCCAGAAACTGAAGGCACATCCCCGGAAGATCGTATTCACCGAGGGCACCGACCCCCGCATTCTGGAAGCGTCCGCCCGTCTGCTGTCCGGAACCTTCCTGACCCCCGTTCTGGTGGGCGGCGAAGAGGAGATCAAGGCTGCCGCTGAGAAAGAGGGCTTCAATATTCGCGGCGCGGAGATCATTGACCCCGAGAACTTCGCCGACATGGACAAGATGGTTGCCCAGATGGTGGAGATCCGCAAGGGCAAGATGACCGAGGAGCAGTGCCGCAAGGCCCTGAGCCAGGCCAACTACTTCGGCACCATGCTGGTGAAGATGGGCTACGCCGACGCCCTGCTGGGCGGCGCCACCTACTCCACCGCCGACACCGTCCGTCCCGCCCTGCAGATCATCAAGACCAAGCCCGGCAGCAAGATTGTCTCCTCCTGCTTCATTCTGGTGCGCCCCTCCGCCACCGGTGACAACGAGGTCCTGGCCATGGGCGACTGCGCCATCAACATCAAGCCCACCGAGGACGAGTTGGTGGAGATCGCCGCCGAGACCGCCAACACTGCCAAGCTGTTCGGCATCGATCCCAAGGTGGCTTTCCTGAGCTACTCCACCCTGGGCTCCGGCAAGGGCGAGGATGTGGACAAGATGCGCCACGCCTTCGAGAAGGCCCACGCCGCCTATCCCGACCTGGCCATGGAGGGCGAGCTGCAGTTTGACGCCGCCGTGTCTCCCCGTGTGGCGAAGACCAAGTGCCCCGGTTCCGCTGTGGCCGGTCACGCCAACACCTTCATCTTCCCGGACATCAACGCCGGCAACATCGGCTACAAGATCTGCCAGCGCATGGGCAGCTTCGACGCCTACGGCCCCATCCTGCAGGGCCTGAACGCTCCCATCAACGACCTGAGCCGCGGCTGCAACGCTCTCGAGGTCTACTCCATGGCCATCATCACCGCCGGCCTGTGCAAGGACTGAGCAAAGCTCCGTACATTCTCCGGAGACGATCTGGAAGCAAAAAGGAAGGGACCCGAGAGGGGCCCTTCCTTTTTGCATAAATTTGCATGAAACAGAACCGGCTCACAGCAGGCTCATCAGATTGAAGGAGATGATGAGACCGGAGAACACGATGGAGACGGTGGAGCACAGCTTGATGAGAATGTTCAGGGACGGACCGGCGGTGTCCTTGAAGGGATCGCCCACGGTGTCGCCCACAACGGCCGCCTTGTGGCAGGCAGAGCCCTTGCCGCCGTGATGACCCGCCTCGATATACTTCTTGGCGTTGTCCCAGGCGCCGCCGGCGTTGGACATGAACACGGCCATGGCGAAGCCGGTGACGGAGACGCCGCCCAGCAGGCCTACCACGCCCTCGGTGCCCAAAATCAGGCCGGTGACGATGGGGACGATGATGGCCAGCAGGGCCGGGGCCACCATCTCACGCAGGGCGCCCTTGGTGCAGAGGCTGACGCAGGAGGCGTAATCGGGATCGGCGTGGTACTCCATGATGCCGGCGATCTCCCGGAACTGACGGCGGACCTCCACCACGATGGACTGGGCGGCGGTCTGGACGGCGCTCATGGTAAAGGCGGAGAACACGAAGGTCAGCATGGCGCCAATGAACAGGCCCACCAGCACCGTGGGATTGGTGAGGGACAGGTCCATGTCGATGCCCCGGCCTTCCACGATATTCACGTAAGAGACCAGCAGGGCCAGCGCCGTCAGGGAGGCGGAGCCGATGGCAAAGCCCTTGCCGGTGGCGGCGGTGGTGTTGCCCAGGGAGTCCAGAGCGTCGGTGCGCTCCCGGACCTGCTCCGGCAGGCCGGACATCTCAGCGATGCCGCCGGCGTTGTCCGCCACGGGACCGTAGGCGTCCGTGGCCAGGGTGATGCCCAGGGTGGACAGCATGCCCACGGCGGTGATGCCGATACCGTAGAGGCCCATCCAGAAGTCGGAACTGCCGCCGGCGGCGTAGAAGCTGATGACGACAGCTGCGGCCACGATGAGGATGGAGGCCACCGTGGACTTCATGCCCAGAGACAGACCGCCGATGATGATGGTGGCGGAGCCGGTCTCCGAGGCGTCGGCCAGCTTCTGGGTGGGTTTGTAGGTGTCAGAGGTATAGTACTCCGTGAAGTAGCCGATGGCGCAGCCGCCCACCAGTCCGCAGAGGATGGCCACGTACACGCCCCAGTTGCCCACGGTGGCGTAGGTCAGGGGAGCGGCGCAGATGGCGGACAGTACGGCGGCCAGATAGGTGCCGGTCCGGAGAGACGTCAGCAGGGACTTCTGGGTGGCGTCCTCCTTGGTCTTCACGAAGAAGGAGCCGATGATGGAGCAGACGATGCCCGCCACTGCCAGCAGCATGGGCAGCAGCATGCCGGCAAAGCCGTAACCCGCGGCGGCGCTGAGGGCGAAAGAGGCCAGGATGGAGCCCACGTAGGATTCGTACAGGTCGGCGCCCATGCCGGCCACGTCGCCCACGTTGTCGCCCACGTTATCGGCGATGGTGGCGGGGTTCCGGGGGTCGTCCTCCGGGATGCCGGCCTCCACCTTGCCCACCAGGTCAGCGCCCACGTCGGCGGCCTTCGTGTAGATGCCGCCGCCCACACGGGCGAACAGAGCCATGAAGGAGGCGCCCATGCCGTTCATCACCATGATATTGGCCAGTTCTGCCGCGTCGGTGATGCCGAAGACGTAGTACAGCAGGTGATACCAGATGGAGATGTCCAGCATACCCAGACCCACCACGGTGAAGCCCATGACGGAGCCGGAGGAGAAGGCCACCCGCAGGCCCCGGTTCAGGCTCTCAGAGGCGGCCTGGGCGGTACGGGCGTTGGCGCTGGTGGCGATCTTCATGCCGATGAGACCGGCCAGCATGGACCAGATGCCGCCGGTGAGGAACGCGAAGGGAGTGAATCGGGAGAGCATGTGCTCGCCCAGAAAAGCCATGGCCAGCAAAATGACGAATACGACCAGGAACACTTTGAATACCGTGGTGTACTGTTGCTTCAGGTAGGCGTTGGCTCCCGCACGGATGGAAGCGGCGATTTTCTGCATTTTCTCCGTTCCCTCGGAGCAGCGCAGGACCTTACCGCGCTGGATCCAAGCGAAGACCAGGGCCACCGCAGCGCCTGCAAAGCCCAGCCAGAACAAATTTTCCATATGAATTCCTCCCTCGGGTGATTCGGATTGCTGTACCTATTTTAGCACATTACGGTAAATTTACAAGAAAAATTTAGCTAAATTTAACATACGGAAATTTATGCTTACGTGTACTGCGAAAATTTTACTTTTATACACAGAAAAGGAAGAAATCGGTAAGGTTTTATTCTGTCTCCGTTTTTGAAAAAAACAGGAAGGCGGATCTCCGCCTTCCTGTCGCTGTGCATGGAAACGCCCCGTCTCACGGTGCGTTGACCAGTTTGAAATTAGTGAAGACCCATCGGCCGTCCACGCATTGATAGGGGAAGGAGTAATACTCCTCTCCGGATACGGTCTCCTGACCATCCGCCAGAAGCTCCACCGCCACATTGACGGTCCAGGTGTCCGGAGCGGTTTGTTCCACTTCCACCTCCGCGTCCCCCTTGGCGGGGTCCGGCTGGCGGCTGGAGGGCAGAACGTACAGCGCCCCGTCGATATCCCGGTATTGGGGCAGCACCGCGTCCGGCGGCATCAGGCGGTCGATGACCGCCTGGGAAAACAGATTCCGCAGATAAGTCCGCAGCTGCTCCAGGGTGGCGATGCCGGGATAGTCCACCCGCTGGTATACGGCCGTCCCCACCATGGCGGAGGAACTGCCGCAGGGCAGCGTGTTGAGCTGGAACCAGCCGAAGGCCGTACAGGCCCGGTCGTAAGCCGACAAAACTTCCTCCTGCGTGGGAGGAAGGACCTCGTTTTTCACATCCACAGCCTGAAAGGTCACCACACCGGACGCTTCCGGCGCAGGGGCCGCCGTCTGTGCAGACTGCGCCGCAGAGGACGCCGCGACCGGAGCTGCGGCACTCCCATTACCGCAGCCCGTCAGAAGCAGCAGCGCCAGCAGCGCCGCCGGCAGGGCGTTCTTCCTCGCTCTCATTCTCCTCTCCCCTTTGTCCCACACACTGTTTTCACAGTATCTTTCTATATTTTAAGGTATCATAATCCCACTGGAAAATCCACACATTTTTTCAAATTCAAAGCAGTTTTTTACGGCCGCGAAACGGGCCTCGCAAGGGTTCCCGGCGCGTCTCGGACATGCGGGCCGGGGCATCAAAAAAGACTGCTTTCCGAAGAAGCAGTCCGTGTGCTTTTTGGCGCCCGCCGCCTGCCCCGGCTGTCCCTCAAAGATGGGGGAACAGAGTCCGGGGTAATAAAAAATCCACGCTGCGATCAGCGTGGCTTCCGGTTTTGGCGGTGCTTACCGCTCACTGGGGACCAACGTGGCGCTGCCGAAGATCAGGTCGTCCAGATCGCAGGCGATGGACTTGTCAAACGTCATAGTTGTATCACGCTCCTTTCTTTTCTTGTTCACGGATATCATTATAGAACGCCGCCGTCGGAACAGCAAGGACTTACTTGTATATTTTTTATAAATAGTATGTAAATTATTTGTGCACGATTTCTGGGCAGCCAGGAACTGTTCCTGGAGCCGGGCCGTATCCGCGCTGGGGCGGAACTGCGGAAAGAACTGCCGGATTTTCCTGTATTTGTTCATTTTTTCTCTCGCCAAGCGGCCATGAGGATGCTATAATACTATCCTGATCCATATTCATGGCTTTTCGCACGTTTTGCCGGGACAGAAGCCGTGTCCCGAGTCTGCCGCCGCCGGCGGTGAAAGGAGGCCGTCACTGTTGAAGCCGAGACATCCCCGCAGACGGCGTCCGTTCCGGACATTTCTGATCCTGCTGGCCATACTGGTCCTGGGCGCCGGGTTCGTCCGGTGGGACAACACAGCGCTTCAGGTCACCCGGTTCCAGCCGGTGTTCGCACGCCTGCCCGACGGCTTTGACGGCTGCCGCGTGGCGGTACTCAGCGATCTCCACGGCGCTGTCTTCGGGGAGAACAATGCGACGCTGTTTGAGACGGTGGCGGCGGAGTCGCCGGAGTATATCTTCTACCTGGGGGACCTGGAGGACCGCTACCGGGGACCGGTCCCCGGCTATGCGGAGACGGTGGCGGAGGGACTGACCGCCATCGCGCCCACTTATTACGTCACCGGCAACCATGAGTGGGCCATCGGCGGCGTGCCGGAGCTGAAGGAACGGCTGAGAGCCCGGGGTGTCCAGGTGCTCAGCAACCAGTACACGGCGCTGGAGCGGAACGGAGACACCATCATTCTGGCGGGCATCGACGATCCCAACGGCTACGCCGACCAGAAGACGCCGGAGGCGCTGGCGGCGGAGATCTATGCGGAATACGGCAGTCCCTTCTGGTTGCTGCTGGCCCATCGGAACGACCGCTTTATGGAGCAGTACAGCCTGCTGGGCGCGGATCTGGTGGTGTCCGGCCACGGCCACGGCGGCATCATCCGCCTGCCCTTTACCGACGGCCTGATATCCACGGACCGAACGCTGTTTCCCACCTGCACGGCGGGGCTGTATGAGAACAACGGCTCCGCCCTGTTCGTCACCCGGGGGCTGGGGAATTCCGGCCCCACGTTCCGGCTGTTCAACCGGCCGGAGGTGGCGGTGGTGACGCTGCGAAAGGGATAAAAGACCAACAGAGACGTGACCCGTTGAGAGAAAAGAGTTTTGCCTATGACCGAATTCCACGCTGGACAATTTGATATCGCTGTCATCGGCGCGGGACACGCCGGCATTGAGGCGGCGCTGGCCACCGCACGGCTGGGGCTGCGGACCATCGTGTTCACCATCAATCTGGACGCGGTGGGGAACATGCCCTGCAATCCCGCCATCGGCGGCACCGGCAAGGGCCATCTGGTCCGGGAGCTGGACGCCCTGGGCGGCGAGATGGCGAAGGCCGCCGACGAGTGCTGCATCCAGTACCGCCTGCTGAACAAGGGGAAAGGCCCCGCCGTCTGGTCCCTTCGGGCCCAGGCGGACCGCCGCCGCTATCAGGAGCGAATGAAGCACACCCTGGAGAAGCAGGAGAACCTGACGGTCCGCCAGGGCGAGGTGGTGGAGGTCCGGACGGAGAACGGCGCCGTGTCCGCCGTGGTGCTGGCCACCGGCGCGGTGTTCGACGTCCGGGCGGCGGTCCTCGCCACCGGCACGTATTTGGCGGGCCGGACCATCATCGGCGAGTGCGTGGAGGACTCCGGCCCCGACGGGATGCACCCCGCCCGGCGGCTGACGGACTCCCTTTTGAAGCTGGGCCTGCCC
The DNA here is from genome assembly GCF_052065175.1 of Dysosmobacter sp. HCP28S3_G4. Classification (NCBI taxonomy): domain Bacteria; kingdom Bacillati; phylum Bacillota; class Clostridia; order Eubacteriales; family Oscillospiraceae; genus Dysosmobacter; species Dysosmobacter sp. HCP28S3_G4. Next base: position 26,390 of record NZ_JBQHUP010000015.1, read on the forward strand.
CTGCGGCGGTTCAAGACCGGCACGCCGCCCCGGGTCAACGCCCGGTCCATCGACTTTGACCGGATGGAGATCCAGTACGGCGACGCGCTGCCGGTGCCCTTCTCCTATTCCACGGAGACGCCGCCGGAGAACAAGGCCGTGTGCTGGCTCACCTGGACCACGGAGGAGACGAAGCGCATCGTCCAGGAGAATCTGGACCGGTCGCCCATCTACTCCGGCGTCATCGAGGGCATCGGTCCCCGGTACTGCCCCTCCTTTGAGACGAAGATCGTCCGGTTCCCGGACAAGCTGCGGCATCAGCTGTTCGTGGAGCCCATGGGACTGAACACGGAGGAGATGTACATTCAGGGCTTCTCCTCCTCCATGCCGGAGGAGGTGCAGCTGCGGATGCTCCGCAGCGTACCGGGATTGACCCACGCGGAGATGACCCGGCCCGCCTACGCCATCGAGTACGACTGCATCGATCCCCTGGCCCTGAAGCCCACCCTGGAGACCAAGGCTGTGTCCGGCCTGTACGGCGCGGGACAGTTCAACGGCTCCTCCGGCTACGAGGAGGCGGCGGTGCAGGGCTTCGCCGCCGGCGTCAACGCGGCGCTGAAGCTGCTGGGCCGTCCGCCGCTGATCCTATCCCGGGCGGAGAGCTACATCGGCACCCTCATTGATGATCTGGTGACGAAGGGCACCAACGAGCCCTACCGCATCATGACCTCCCGCAGCGAGTACCGGCTGGTGCTGCGGCAGGACAACGCCGACCAACGGCTGACGAAGATCGGCCACGACATCGGCCTGGTGAGTCAGGAGCGGCTGGACGCGGTGAACGCCAAGTACGACGCCGTGAACCGGGAGATCAAGCGCCTGACCCACACCGGCGTGTCGCCGTCCCCCGAGCTGTCCGCCTTCCTGGCGGAGCGGGGCACGGCGGATGTCACCGACGGCTGTCCCCTCATCGCATTGCTGCGGCGTCCGGAGATCCACTACGGGGATCTGAAGCCCTTTGATCCGGCGTGGCCGGAGCTGTCCGGCGACATCGCCGAGCAGGTGGAGATCTCCGTGAAGTACGAGGGCTACATCCAGCGCCAGCAGAAGCAGGTGGCGGATTTCGCCCGGATGGAGCGGAAGCTCCTGCCGCCGGAGCTGGACTACACCCACATCCAGGGGCTGCGTCTGGAGGCCCGGGAGAAGCTGGCCGCCGTGCGGCCCGTCAATCTGGGACAGGCGTCCCGCATCTCCGGCGTGTCCCCGGCGGACATCGCCGCGCTGATGATCGAACTGGAGAAATAAGTAAGAAGTTTTCCGAAAGAGGAGTGCGATCCCATATGAGAAAATTCCTGGCCATTCTGGTGTGCAAGGCGGGCCGGTTTGTGGGCAAGCTGGTGGGCAAGGGCAGCTCCCTGCCCGGCAAATACGCCCTGAAGATCTGCCCGGATATCCTGAGCCGGGTGGAGCTGCCGCCCCACATCATCGCCGTCACCGGCTCCAACGGCAAGACCTCCACGGTGGAGATGATCGCCGCCATCCTCCGGGCCTCCGGCAAGACGGTGGTGTACAACGAGGAGGGCTCCAACCAGATCGAGGGCGTCACCACCATGGTGCTGACCCACGCCACCATGGGCGGACGGATGAAGGCCGACGTGCTGCTCATCGAGTCCGACGAGCGGTACGCCGCCCGGAGCTTCCGGTTCTTCCACCCCACAGAGTTCGTCGTGTCCAACCTGTACCGGGACCAGCTGACCCGGAACGGCCATCCCGAGTGGGTGTTCGACGCCCTGCGGCCCGCCATGGCTCCGGAGACGGAACTGATCCTCAACGCCGACGATCCCCTGTCCTCCTGCTTCGCCGAGGGGCATGACCCCAAGAAGGTGAAGTGGTTCGGCATGGACGAGTGCTCCATCTCCACCAAAGAGCCCTCCGGCATGTACCGTGACGGAGCTTACTGCCCTATCTGTAAAGGGCACATGGAGTACGACTACTACCACTACAACCAGATCGGCGCCTACCGCTGCACGAAGTGCGGCCATCAGAAGCCCGCCACGGACTACACTGCCACGGCGGTGGATCTGGACCGGGGCGTGCTGACCATCGACGGGGGCGTGGAGATCGCCCTGGCCTTCCGCAGCATCTACAACGTGTACAACATCCTGGCGGCCTACGCCGCCTGCCGGGAGTGCGGCGTGGACAGCGGCATCATCCAGAAGGTCATCAGCAACTATATCCTGAAAAACGGCCGGATGCAGAAGTTCACCCTGGGACAGCACCACGGCACCCTGCTCACCAGCAAGCATGAGAACAGCGTGGCCTACGACACCAACCTCCGGTACATCCGGGAGGAGACCCACGATCCCTGCGCGGTGATGGTCATCGTGGACGCTGTCAGCCGGAAATACTTTACCAGCGAGACCAGCTGGCTGTGGGACATCAACTTCGACCTGCTGAACTGCGGCCACGTGGAAAAGATCCTGCTGTGCGGCCGGTACGCCAACGACCTGGCGGTGCGGTTCAGCTTCACCGGCATCCCGGAGGGGAAATGGGAGCTGTACCCGGACATCAGAGAGGCCGCGGCGCTGCTGGAGTCCCGGGGGGACGAGGACTTGTACGTGGTCACCTGCTTCTCCGACCGGGACAAGCTGCTGGATCTCCCCGCTGTGAAAAAGGAGGCCCTGTGACATGGAACTGAAGATCATTCATTTCTATCCGGATCTGATGAGCCTGTACGGCAGCTATGCCAACGCGGCGCTGCTGCGGCGGCATCTGGAGGACCTGGGCAACACCGTCACCGTGGAGACCGTGGACTGCGGCCAGACGGCGGACATCGCCGGTGCGGACTTCCTGTATATGGGCGCGGGCACGGAGCGCAGCCAGAAGGCGGCGCTGGAGGATTTCCGCCGGTTCGGCGGGGATATCAAATCCGCGGCGGCGGACGGCACGGCCATGCTGTTCGCCGGCACCGCCATGGAGCTGCTGGGCGCGTCCGTCACCGACTGCGACGGGAAGGTGTACGAGGGCATCGGCTTGGCGGGGTTCACCTCCGTGCAGGGAAAGCGGCGCTTTGTGGGAGACGTGTACGGCACCACGCCGCTGTACGGCCCCGCTGTGGTGGGCTACATGAACAAGTGCGCCGTCATCTCCGGTGTGGAGACGCCGCTGCTGTCGTCCCTGAACATGGGCTTCGGCAATGAGACGGAGAAAGGCCCGGAGGGCTATCACGCCGACAACGTGTTCGCCTCGGAGCTGACAGGGCCGCTGCTGGTGAAGAACCCCCTGATGCTGGGGGCGGTCATCGCCACCATCTACCGCCGCCGGGGAACGGCGCTGCCGGAGGACATCCCCGCTTATCCCTATGAGGAGCAGGGCTACGCCATCACGGAGCAGCAGCTGCGGCTTCGGTGGGAGAAAAAATAAGGGCGTTCCGGGGGACTGCGGAGATCTCCGCAGTCCACTGGAAAGCAAAAAGAAATCTATTGACAAATTCCGAGGGATGCACTATACTTTACCAAAACAAACCGTTGAAGCGGAAGTAACGGCGATTGTGCCTTCACAGAGAGCCCACGGTGCTGAGAGTCGGGTAAGAAGCAGATCGTCAAATGGACCGCTGAGGGTGCAGTCAAATGCGCGGAGACGCGCAGAGTATTCTGCAACGTGTGGGCATACGTCAGTTGCCGGGGGTATGTTGGTACCCTGCTGAGGGCATGGCCGCAAGGCCGTGAATCAAGGTGGCACCGCGGATAAAGTGGTTTTATTCGTCCTTGACAGAAGTGATGTTCTGTCAGGGGCGTTGTGTTTTTTACGCCTTTGGCAGAGATGCCAAAGGCGTTTTTGTTTGAAGGAGGTCATGGTATGAAGATCCTGCCCGCTCTGGACGAAGTGAAACGGATCGCCGCAGAGGGACAGTACAAGGTGCTGCCCGTCAGCTGCGAGATCCTGTCCGACCGGTGTACGCCCATTGAGGCGCTGCGCATCCTGAAAAATGTCTCCACCCACTGCTATCTGCTGGAGTCGGTGGCGGAGCGGGAGCGATGGGGCCGATACACGTTTCTGGGCTTTGACCCCAAGCTGGAGGTCACCTGCGTGGACGGAGAGCTGAAGGCGGGGAATCTGCGGCTGAAAACGGACGACCCATCCGCCGTCCTGCGGCAGATCCTGGCGGATTACAAAAGTCCCCGGTTCGACTACCTGCCCTCCTTTACCGGCGGTCTGGTGGGCTATTTCTCCTACGACTATCTGGGCTACAGCGAACCCGCCGTGCGGCGGGAGGTCCGGGACACGGAATCGTTCAAGGACGTGGACCTGATGCTGTTCGACAAGGTCATCGCCTTCGACAACTTCCGCCAGAAGATCATCCTCATCGTCAATATGTCTCTGGACGAGCCGGAGACGGAGTACAACCGTGCGGTGCTGGAATTGCAGCAGCTGGACCGCCTGCTGCGGACCGGCGAGAAAAAGGAGGAGCCCGGCGGAAAGCTGCTGGGGGAGGTAACGCCCCTCTTTGACCGGGAGACCTACTGCGGCATGGTGGAGCGGGCCAAGGAACACATCCGGGAGGGCGACATCTTTCAGATCGTCCTGTCCAACCGGCTCAGCGCCCCCTTTGAGGGCAGTCTGCTGAACACCTACCGGGTCCTGCGGACCATCAATCCGTCGCCCTATATGTTCTACTTCTCCGGCACTGACGTGGAGGTGGCCGGCGCGTCGCCGGAGACGCTGGTGAAGCTGGAAAACGGCGTGCTGCACACCTTCCCCCTGGCGGGGACCCGTCCCCGGGGAAAGACGGTGGCGGAGGACCGGGCGCTGGAGGCGGAGCTACTGGCGGATGAAAAGGAGCTGGCGGAGCACAACATGTTGGTGGACCTGGGCCGCAACGATCTGGGCAAGGTCAGCAAATTCGGCTCCGTGGCCGTGGAGACCCTCCACTCCATTGAGCGGTATTCCCACGTGATGCATATCGGCTCCACCGTGCGGGGTGAGATCCGGGAGGGGCTGGACGCCCTGGACGCCGTGGAGGCGGTGCTGCCCGCCGGGACCCTCTCCGGCGCGCCGAAGATCCGGGCCTGCCAGCTCATCGGCGAGCTGGAGAACAACAAGCGGGGCATCTACGGCGGGGCCATCGGCTACATTGACTTCACCGGGAACATGGACACCTGCATCGCCATCCGCATCGCCTACAAGAAAAACGGCCGGGTGTTCGTCCGCAGCGGCGCGGGCATCGTGGCGGACTCGGTGCCGGAAAAGGAATACGAGGAGTGCATCAACAAGGCGAAGGCCGTGGTCAGCGCCTTGAAACTGGCGGAGGAGGCGGAATTATGATCCTGCTCATCGACAACTACGACAGCTTTTCCTACAACCTCTACCAGCTGGTGGGGGAGCTGGACCCGGACATTCGGGTCATCCGCAACGACGAACTGACCGTTCCGGAGATCCGGGAGCTGGCGCCGTCCCACATCATCCTCTCGCCGGGACCGGGCCGCCCGGAGGACGCGGGCGTCATCGTGGACGCGGCCCGGGAGCTGGGCCGGGACATTCCCACACTGGGGGTATGCCTGGGGCATCAGGCCATCTGCGCCGCCTTCGGGGCCACCGTCACCTACGCCAAACGGCTGATGCACGGCAAGCAGTCCCCAGTGCGGTTCGACCGGGACTGCCCCCTGTTCCGGGACTGTCCGGAGACGGCCCCGGTGGCCAGGTACCACTCCCTGGCGGCGGACCCCGACACCATCCCCGACTGCCTGAAGGTCACCGCCGTCACCGACGAGGGCGAGATCATGGCGGTGCAGCACCGGGAGTATCCCATTTACGGCGTCCAGTTCCACCCGGAGTCCATCATGACGCCGGACGGAAAGACCATGCTGAAAAACTTCATTGAGATCAGATAAGAAACTTTATCGGATAAGGAGATATGACACCATGATCAAGGAAGCAATCGTGAAGATCGTCAACAAGGAAGACCTGACCTACGACGAGGCCTATACCGTCATGAACGAGATCATGAGCGGCGAGACCTCCGCCACCCAGAACGCTGCGTTCCTGGCGGCACTGTCCACCAAGAGCGCCCGGGCGGAGACCACCGACGAGATCGCCGGCTGCGCCGCCGCCATGCGGGACCACGCTGTCAAGGTGGACACCGGCACGGAGATCTTTGAGATCGTGGGCACCGGCGGCGACGGGGCCCACAGTTTCAACATCTCCACCACCTCCGCCCTGGTGGCCGCGGCGGGCGGCGTGAAGGTGGGCAAGCACGGCAACCGGGCCGCCTCCTCCCAGTGCGGCACGGCGGACTGCCTGGAGGCCCTGGGCGTCAACATCAACCAGAGCCCCGCCCGGTGCAAAGAGCTGCTGGAGGAGGCGGGCATGTGCTTCTTCTTCGCCCAGAAGTACCACACCTCCATGAAGTACGTGGGCGCCATCCGCAAGGAGCTGGGCTTCCGGACCGTGTTCAACATCCTGGGGCCCCTGACCAACCCCGGCGGCCCCACCATGCAGCTGCTGGGCGTCTATGACGAGTATCTGGTGGAGCCTCTGGCCCAGGTCCTCATCAACCTGGGGGTCCGGCGGGGCATGGTGGTATACGGCCAGGACAAGCTGGACGAGATCTCCATGAGCGCGCCCACCACGGTCTGCGAGTTCCGGGACGGCTGGTTCAAGTCCTACACCATCGCGCCGGAGGACTTCGGTTTTGCGCGCTGCACCAAGGCGGATCTGGTGGGCGGCACACCGGCGGAGAACGCAGCCATCACCCGGGCCATTCTGAGCGGCGGCGAGACCGGTCCCAAGCGGAACGCCGTCCTCATGAACGCCGGCGCCGCGCTGTACATCGACGGAAAGGCGGAGACGCTGAAGGCGGGCGTGGCCCTGGCGGCGGAGATCATCGACTCCGGCAAGGCCCTGGAGACGCTGGAGAAGCTCATTGCCATCAGCAACCGCCCGGAGGAGACGGCATGACCATCCTGGACCAGTTGGCGGATCACGCCAGGGAACGGGTGGCGGCGGCGAAGGCGGCGCTGTCTCTGGAAGACCTCCGACGGCAGGCGGAGGCCCTCCCCAAGGGGGATTTCGCCTTCGAGAAAGCCATCCGGAAGCCGGGGATGTCCTTCATCTGCGAGTGCAAGAAAGCGTCGCCCTCCAAGGGGCTCATCGCGCCGGACTTTCCCTATCTGGAGATCGCAAAAGCCTACGAGGCCGCGGGAGCGGACTGCGTCTCCGTGCTGACAGAGCCGAAATGGTTCCTGGGCAGCGACGGGTATCTGCGGGATATCGCGGCGGCGGTCTCCATCCCCTGTCTGCGGAAGGACTTCACCGTGGACGAGTATATGATCTGGCGGGCGAAGCTGCTGGGAGCCTCCGCCGTGCTGCTGATCTGCGCCATCCTGACGCCGCGGCAGCTCGGGGAGTATCTGGATCTCTGCGACGATCTGGGACTCGCCGCCCTGGTGGAGGCCCACGACGAGACGGAGATCCGCACGGCGCTGGACGCCGGGGCCCGGATGGTGGGCGTCAACAACCGGAACCTGAAGGACTTCACCGTGGACACGGAGAACAGCCGCCGTCTCCGGACGCTGGTTCCGGAGGGCGTGCTGTTCGTGGCGGAGAGCGGCGTCCGGGACGGAGCGGACGTGAGACGCCTGCGGGACAGCGGTGCCGACGCGGTTCTGGTGGGGGAGGCTCTCATGCGGGCGCCGGACAGGACGGCCAAGCTGGCGGAATTGCGGGGGCTGCTATGACGAAGATCAAGCTCTGCGGCCTCTCCCGGCCCTGTGACATCGAGACGGCCAACCGGTTGCTGCCGGAGTACATCGGCTTTGTGTTCGCGCCGAAAAGCAAGCGCTATGTGCCGCCGGAGACTGCGGCGGCGCTGAAGGGGCTGCTCCATCCCTCTGTTCAGGCGGTGGGCGTCTTCGTCCGGGAGGAGCCGGAGCAGGCAGCGCGGCTGCTGCGGGACGGGATCATCGACATCGCCCAGCTCCACGGCGGCGAAGACGCGGCCTATGTCAGGGTCCTTCGCCGCCTGACGGACCGGCCCATTTTGCAGGCATTTCGGGTGGACAGCGCGGCGGACGTGGCCGCCGCCCAGAAGAGTGAAGCGGACATGATCCTTCTGGACGCCGGCGCCGGCGGCACCGGCACGGCCTTCGACTGGACGCTGCTGCGGGACATCCGCCGGCCCTATTTTCTGGCGGGGGGCCTGCACCCCGGCAATGTCCGGGAGGCGATGGAGCGCCTGTCACCCTATGCTGTGGACGTCAGCTCCGGCATTGAGACCGACGGGCGGAAGGACGCCGATAAAATGGAGGCCTTTATGCGGGAAGTCCGGCGGGAAAGAGCATGACACAGATACGAAGAGCGACACGCCTTTTGAGGCGTGTCGTTCTGTTGCTTATCTTAATGAGATTAGGGAAAATCCGGAGGTTTTGACCTTGATTTTATGGTGCGCGAACACTTTCGAGGTATGCACCTTTAACTCGCCCCAACCCGAACCGGAATCCAGCGGAGCGAATCCGGTTCGGAAGCGAAGAAATTCCCTGTCCGGCTAAGAAGCCTCGCCGTAAGGCGGAGATTCGTGCCAAACAGGGAATTTCTGAGCTGGAAAGGACGAACACTTTCGAGGCGCCAGCTTTCCAGTCCGCACCCAAAACCAAATCACAACCCAGTGAAGCGGTTGTGATTTGGAAAGGAGGAGCAGCGGAATGAGTGCGCTCTGACTTTTGAAAAAAGTCAGAGCAAGCGATATGCAGCTTGCTCCGACGTGGTGCGCCTGAAGGGACTCGAACCCACACGCATTGCTGCACGAGAACCTAAATCTCGCATGTCTACCAATTCCATCACAGGCGCTTATTTACGTTTCACCCATTTTTTCCGGGGAGAATACCGGAACGCAGCGCGTCACAATTTATTATATTATATCACATCCGGCGGCCTTGAACAATAGGGAAAAATGCCGTATAATCAATCCGCTGATTCTTTGCATAAAGGAGTTTTCTCATGATGACACCCCGCGCCGCCGCGATCCATGATATGTCCGGCTTCGGCCGCTGCTCTCTCACTGTGGCGATCCCTATTCTGTCCGCCATGGGCGTCCAGTGCTGCCCGCTGCCCACTGCGTTCCTCTCCACCCATACTGGCGGGTTCACCGGCTTCACCTTCCTGGATATGACGGAGGAGATGCCCAAAGTGGCCGCCCACTGGAAGTCTCTGAATCTGCGGTTCGACGCCATCTACAGCGGCTTTCTGGGCAGCGAGGCCCAGATCGATATCGTGGAGGACTTCATCCGCACTTTCCGGACACCGGATACCGTTGTGGTGATCGATCCGGTGATGGGGGATGACGGCGCGGCCTATCAGACCTACACCCCGGCCATGTGCGCAGGAATGGCCCGGCTGGCGGAGTTGGCGGATGTGATCACACCCAATCTCACGGAGGCGGCCTTTCTGCTGGGAATGGACTATGGAGACCTACCCCGGGGTGAGGCGGGCCTGCGGCAGATCGTCCGGGAACTGAGCATGGAGGGGAAGCGGTCCGTGGCCCTCACCGGAGCGTCCCTGGCGCCGGGGAAGACCGGCGCCATGTGCTTTGACGCCGCCACCGGTGAAACGGAGGCGGTACAGACGGACTTTATCGCCCATCCCCTTCACGGCACCGGCGATGTGTTCGCCAGTGTCCTCACCGGCGGGCTGGTGAAGGGAAAGCCCCTGACGGAAGCCGCCCGGGAGGCGGTGGAATTCATCCGGGCCTGTGCGGTGCGGACGGTGGAACAGAACCTGCCCATGCGGGAGGGCGTGGACTTCGAGCCCCTGCTGGGGTTGCTGACAGAAAGGAGCGGACAGGCTTGAGCGCAGTCAAAATGCCGTCGGAGCGGCGGGTCAATCTGGCCTGCTGCCTGATGCAGATCGGCTTCTGGGGGATGCTGGGGGCTTTCGCGGGTTTCCAGACCGCCGTGCTGCTGGACCGTGGCTTTACCAGCGGACAGGCAGGCATTTTCATCGCTCTGGGCTATCTGGCCGGCATGGCCGCCCAGCCCCTGATGGGCTCCTGGGCGGACCGCCACCCGGAGATGCCCCTGAAGTGGCTGTTCGGCATGTGCATAGTGCCGGCGCTGGCGCTGAACTTCCTGTTCTACTTCACCCGTCCCGGCTTCTGGGGAACGGCACTCATCTTCCTGCTGCTGGGCGCCACGGAGACCAATGCCTATCCTCTCATCGACTCCATGGCCATGCAGTATATCAACGCGGGCATGAACATCTCTTACAGCCTCGGCCGGGGGCTGGGGGCCTTTGCCTACGCCGTGGTGTGCGTGGTGGTGGGACAGCAGACCGCCCGGTTCGGCGTTCAGACTGCCCTGCTGTCCCATGGAGTGCTGCTGGTACTGATGCTGGCCTTCACCCTGTATTTCCCCGCCTTCCCTAAGGAGGCGCTGACGCCCAAGGCGGCCCGGCAAGCGCCCCATTCTGCACTGTATCTGCTGCGGACCAACAAGCCCTTCACCCTGATGCTGCTGGGCTGCTTCTGCGGCATGGTGGCCGTCATGCCTGTGGGTAGCTTTCTGGTGACTATGATCGGTGACCTGGGCGGCGACAGCGGCGACCTGGGTCTGGGCCTGTTCCTGATGGCCGCGTCGGAGCTGCCGGCGGCCTTTGTGTTCCAGAAGCTTTACCGGCGGTTCGGCACCGAGAAGGTCCTGCTGGTGTCGCTGGTGTTCATGATCGCCAAGCCCCTGCTGGTGCTGCTGTCCGGCAATCTGGTAATGCTGCTGGCGGTGCAGCCCATCCAGATGCTGGGCTACGGCCTGTTCACCCCCGCCAACGTATACTTCGCCAATGAGAATGTGGCCCCGGAGGACCGGGCCCAGGGGCAGTCCCTGAAGACTGTGCTGACCAACAGCATGGGCAGCCTGACGGGCACCCTCATCTCCGGCCTCATCATTGACTGGGGCGGCATCCGGGCCATGCTGGTGTTCTGCATTGCCAGCGGCTGCGTGGGACTGCTGTTCGGCATCGCGGCGGTCCGGGCACGGCGGAGCGCTCAAAACGCACGATAACACGCATACAGGTCGGCGGCGCCCCGGAATCTCCGAGGCGCCGTTTGTTGTTCGTATGCACAGGTCAATAGCTCCACCCGGCGGGGTCCGACGCCAGCGTGCAGCTGTCCGGCCAGGTCAGGACCGTCTCGCCGCCCTCGGTCCCCAGGATATAGGGGATGTCCGTGTAGATCCGCTCCCGGCCGTACTCATCCGTGGCCACCACGGCGAAGCACAGCTGGTCGTCCCCGGACATCTGCACCGTGGCCTCGGGAGAGCGGAAGAAGGTGCTGTCAGAGTAGTCGCCGGAAAAGCCCTGGGGCTGTTCGCAGGGCTCCGCCCAGGCGACCAGCGCCCGGTTTTTGAACAGACCCGCCCGGATATCCGTGATCTCCGACCGCCCCACCGCCGCGTTGACGGCGGAGAAGGAGCTGCTCCGGCTGTCCACGGTGAAATAGAGTTCCGGGACCGTGACGTTCCCGTTATCATCTACGGGACGGAACAGGTCCTCATACACCATGATGTTCAGGTCATCCGGGAAGCTGCCGCTGTACAGGCCGTCGTACTGGTCCAGCAGCTGGGTCTGCTGGGTGCCGTCGGGGTAGGTGAACACCACGGAGAGGGTGATGGTGTCGGTCAGACGTACGGTCAGCGAGGCGGAGAATTTTCCGTCAGGTCCAAGGTCGCCGGAAATAAAGGCGGTGCCGCCGCCGGCGCAAGTGGTAAATTCCGCTGTCATGCCCTCCACATAGGTTTTGGGCACGGCATAGGCCTGAAACTGGATGATCCCCTCTTTCAGGTCCGTGCTGATGATCTCCGTGCCGTACTCCGCTGTCAGGCTGTTCTGGGATTTCAGGATCTCCTCCACCCGGCCGGAGATGGAGTCGATCTGGCTGTTCACGCTGCGCTCCACCAGGGAGATGCTGTTGTGGATGCTCTCGTTCTGGATCCGCATGGCCTCCAACTGGTTATACAGATTGACGAGTGTGCAGAACAGGACGGCCACCGCCAGCACCGCACCGGCCTTCAGAAGACCCCGGTGCTTCGGCGGCGCGGGCTTGGGCAGGGCGGCCAGATACCGGTCCACGATCTCCTCCACCATGTTCAGCTGCGTCTCCGTCAGCTCCCGGTCCGGGGCCTCCTGCGGGGCGGGTTCCGGTTCCTCCTCCACCCCCAGCAGCCAGCCCACGGTGACGCCGAACAGCTTCGACAGCGCCACCAGCTTGTCGATCTCCGGCAGGGCCTGGTCCGCCTCCCACTTGTAGATGGACTGCCGGGACACCCCCAGCCGTTCCCCTAGCGCCTCTTGAGAGAGATTCTGTTCCTTCCGCTTCTGCGCGATGCGCTGTCCGATGGTCATGGCGTTCACGTCCTTTCTCATACCGGAGGATAGCATCCGGGCGGTTTTCCCGCCACCAACCGGCGGGCGATTTTTGTCAACCCACGGTTAGCAGGGGACTGAAAGCCCTGTGCCGCAATAGCTTCACGTTATTAAGAAAGCCCCCTTGACAGGGGGCTTTCGGTCATTTGTTCTCTTCGGCGGGGGGGACGTCCTCCGGTCCGCCGGGCTGCTCCGACGTCCCGGGCACGGTGTCCGCCGGGGCGTCCCCCGCCTGGGGGGACTGCTCCGGATCGCTGCCGTCCGCAGGGGCTTCCGGGGCGGAGATCTTCTGGGAGATCATATGGACCTTTCTGGCCGGGGCCTCGATCTCCGCGGGACGGGCGGCGTCGGACCGGGTGGAGGCGTAGGCGTCCTCCACCAGTTCCGGGTCCCGGCCCTCGATGATGGCCACCATCTCGGCGCCAGTGATGGTCTCCTTCTCCAGAAGGTACGCCACCACCTTGTCCATATCCTCCCGGTTGGCCTTCAGGATCTCCACGGCCTCCTGGTAGCACTTGTCCAGGATCTCCTTCACCGCCTGATCCATCCGGGCGGCGGTGTCCTGGGCGCAGTCCATGCCGTAGCCGCCGTCCAGATACTGGTTCCGGCGGGAGGCCAGGGCCATCATGCCGAACTCGTCGCTCATGCCGAACATGGCCACCATGTTCCGGGCCACGTTGGTGGCGTCCTGAATGTCCTGGGACGCGCCGTTGGTCATGGTGTGCATCACCACTTCCTCGGCAGCGCGGCCGCCCATGGAGACGGTAATCTTGGCCATCAGCTCGTCTTTCGTCCGCAGTTCAGTCTTGTCCTCCTCGGGCATCAGCAGGGTATAGCCCAGGGAGCCCTGGGTGTGGGGCACGATGGTAATTTTCTGCACCGGCTCCGTGTTCTTCTGCTTGTAGGCCACCATGGCGTGGCCGACTTCGTGATAGGCTACCAGCTTCTTCTCAAATTCGGTGAGGACACTGCCCTTTTTCTCCGTACCGGCGATGACCAGCTCGAAGGCGGCCAGGAAGTCCTCCTGGGACACCAGCTTGCGGCCCTTCCGGACGGCCCGAAGGGCGGCCTCGTTCACCAGATTGGCCAGATCCGCGCCCACGCAGCCGGCGGTGGCCAGGGCCACCTTCTTCAGATCCACGTCCTCGCCCAGCTTGATGTTCCGGGTGTGGACCTGGAGGGTGGCGATGCGGCCCGCCAGATTGGGCCGGTCGATGGTGATGCGGCGGTCGAACCGGCCGGGGCGCAGCAGCGCCTGGTCCAGCACCTCGGGGCGGTTGGTGGCGGCCAGAAGAATGACGCCCTTGGTGGGGTCGAAGCCGTCCATCTCCGCCAGCAGCTGGTTCAGAGTCTGTTCCCGCTCGTCGTTGCCGCCCATGCGGTTGTCACGGGATTTGCCGATGGTGTCGATCTCGTCGATGAACACGATGCAGGGGGCCACTTTGCTGGCCTCCTTGAACAGGTCGCGGACACGGGACGCGCCCACGCCCACGAACATTTCCACGAAGTCGGAGCCGGAGATGGAGAAGAAGGGCACATTGGCCTCGCCGGCCACGGCCTTGGCCAGCAGCGTCTTGCCGGTGCCCGGAGGGCCAACCAGCAGGGCACCCTTGGGGAGCTTGGCGCCGATCTCCGTATATTTCTGGGGATTGTGGAGGAAGTCGATGATCTCCGTCAGGGACTCCTTGGCCTCGTCCTGACCGGCCACGTCTCGGAAGGTGACGCCGGTGGACTTCTCCATGTACACCTTGGCGTTGGCTTTGCCCACGCCGCCGATGCCGCCGATACCGCCGCCCTTTTTCGCCATGATCCGCATGGCCAGGGAGAACATGCCCATGATCAGGATGAAGGGCACCACGTAGGAGATCAGGATGCTCAGCATCAGCGGCATCTGGGTCTTGTGGGGCTCCGTGTACGTCACATGATGCTCGTTCAGCAGGGCCGTCAGCTCCTCGTCGCCGGACCAGCGGTTGGTGTACAGCTCCACGGTGCCGGGATCGTAGGTGTTGCCGTCTTCATCCGTGTAGGTGTAGTCCTTGACAGGGGTGATGAGCAGGAGGTTGTTGTCCCGGTCATACTCCACACGGTCCACCTGATCGGCCTCCACCATGGCCCGGAAATCGCTGTAGGCGATCTCCGCCTGGCTGGTGGCGTCCATGGACTGGTTCATATAGTTGCCGAAGTAGCTGAGGGCCACCGTCAGGATCAGGGCCCAGGCCACCAGGACCAGAAGGCCCCGCATATTGCTGCCTTTTCCGCCCCGGCCGTTTTTCTTGTTCTGGTTGTCGTTTTGGTTCATTCTGGAAACTCCTTTCCGGGAGAAACGCCGTTGTTTCAGCGGCGGAACCACGCTCAAAGTATAACGCAGTATACCACACAAACCCGGTTCTCACAAGAACGAGGGGTGTATTTTCTATGAAATTTCTGTGAACTCCACTTTCCTGCGGGGAAAACCTATGCTATACTACAAACCATATGAGGACTGCCGTCCCGTCCGGGCAGAAGGACCCGGCGAAACGGGGACGGCCTTTGCGGCGTGAGAGATCCAATCCGCCGTCATTTCCGGAAATTCCGTCCGAAAAGGAGACAGTATGGACAACGAGAGAAAAGACCGGCTGGAGGCCGAAGCCGACGGCCTCATCGAGGGCCGCAACGCCGTCATCGAGGCCCTGCGGGCCGGCGGGGCCATTGACAAGATCTATCTGGCCAAGGGAGACACGGACAAGACCCTGGGCCATATCGCCTCCACGGCCAGAGCCGCGGGCGTGGTCGTGGTGGAGGCGGACCGGCGGAAGTTGGACGCCATGAGCCGCACCCACGCCCACCAGGGCGTCATCGCCCTGGCCGCCGTCCGGGAGTACGCCACGGTGGAGAGCATCCTCCAGTCCGCGGCGGACCGGGGGGAGCCGCCGCTGCTGGTGGTCTGCGACGAGATCTCCGACCCCCACAACCTGGGCGCCATCATCCGCACCGCCGAGTGCGCCGGCGCCCACGGCGTCATCATTCCCAAGCGGCGCAGCGCCGGCCTCACCGCCGTGGTGGGGAAGACCTCCGCCGGCGCGGTGGCCTATCTGCCGGTGGCCCGGGTCCCCAACATCGCGGCGCTGCTGAAGGATCTGAAGAAGCAGGGCGTCTGGGTGTTCGGCACCGCGGCGGAGGGCACCACCTCCCTGTATCAGGCGGACCTGAAGGGCCCGGCGGCTATCGTCATCGGCAGCGAGGGCGACGGCATGACCCGTCTGGTGCGGGAGAACTGCGATTTTCTGGTGAGCATCCCCATGAAGGGCCGTATCAGTTCCCTGAACGCCAGCGCGGCGGCAGCCATCCTCCTGTATGAGGCGGTGCGCCAGCGGCTGGGATAACGGGACGGCGCCGGAGAGACCGGCGGCATGCGTCGGGAGATTGGAACGCAAGAGAGGAAGCCATGGCGCAGAAAGACGATAAAAGAGAATACGACGACGTGATGGACGAGGCCCGGTGGATGACCGAGGGCGCGGCGGTTCCGCTGAACGACCCGGACTTCTCTCTGGAGGAGATCCTGGCGGAGTACGGCGGCAGTCGGGAACAGAAGCTGATGCGGGACGTGGAGCGTGCCGCGGAACCGGAGCCGCCTGCCGTGGAGGAGCGTCAGCGTCTGGAGCCGGAAAAGACGGATGAGGAGATACCGCCCGCCGGAGGAACAGAGAAGGTTCGGACAAAGCCGGAGCCTCAAGGGGAAAAGGTGAGGACATCCCAGCCGAAAGCAGAGACTGTCCGTCCGGAACCGAAGCCGCCGGAGCAGGAACCGCCCCACACCGGCAGCAAGCAGACGCCGTCCCCGCCGGAGCAGGATCTGACGGCGGACCTGCCGGAGCCGCCCCGCCCCGTCTCCATGGAGGACGTGGTGGGCCGCACTGTGGACGCGGTGCGGCAGGAGCAGAAGCAGCGCCGGGAGGCGCGTCCGTCTGACAGACGGCCCCGGCGGGGGTTGTTCACCCGGAAGCGGATGGAGCCCCAGGACACGGAGGAGCTGTACCAGCGTCCGGAGCGGATGCCGGAACCGGAGCTGCCGCCGGAGCCGGAGGAGGAACCCATCGGGCCGGAGCCGCCGCTGTCGGAAGCGGCCACGGATACCCGCCTGCGGGAAAAGCAGCGCAGGAAGGCGCTGACGCCCTCTGCCGTCATCACGGCGGCGCTGGCCGCGGTGCTGCTGGCGGACAGCCGGGGATATGTGCTGCCGCTGTGGACGGGCAATGCCCGTCTCCAGACGGCGGTCCAGCTGGCGGCGGTGCTGCTGGTGAGCCTGCTGTGCCGGAACGTATTTCAGCGGGGCTTCGGGCTGCTGACCCGCCGGAGATGGTCCGGAGAGCTGCTGGCGTCGGTGTCGGCCATCATCACGGGTCTGGACTGCTGCGCCCGTCTGCTGCTGCCGGACCGGACGGATGCCGCGCCCTACGCCCTCACCGCCTGCGCCGCCCTGCTCTTTGCCCAGTGGGGCATCGCCCAGAGCGAAAAGGCACTGTTCGATACCTACCGGGCCGCCTCCATCACGGAGACGCCGCCTTATCTGGTGACCAACACGCCCCAGGGCGCCTGCAAGCAGCGGGGACGGGTGGAGGGCTTTTACACCGATTCTATTCAGGATGACCTGTCCCTGATGTGGCAGACCCTGCTGGTGCCGGTGATCTTCATGGGCACCATCGTCTTCGCGGGGCTCAGCTCTCTGGGACAGGGCCGGAAGGCCGACCTGCTGCTGTGCTGGTCCGCCATTCTGTCCGCCTCCGCGTCTTTGGCGCTGCCCCTGTCCTGGAGCCTGCCCTGGTCCAAGCTGGCCAAGCGGCTGCAGAAGGCGGGCTGCGCGGTGGCCGGCTGGGCCGGCGCCGAGGCCATCACCCGGAAGCGGGCCATGATCCTAACGGATCTGGACCTGTTCCCGCCGGGGTCTGTCCACCTCAACGGCATCAAAGTCTACGGCGAGGAGCTGCCCCACGCAGTGTCCTACGCCGCGTCTCTGGCCAGGGAATCCGGCAGCGGGCTGCTGGCGCGTCTGTTCGAAGGCGCCCTCCGCAGCGAAGGCGGCCGGTATTACAAGCTGAACGATTTCAGCTTCTATGAGGAGGGCGGCTGCTCCGCCAACATCCGGGGCGAAACGGTCATGCTGGGCACGGCGTCCTTCATGCGGAAGATGGAGGTCCGCCTGCCGGGGAATATCAACCTGAAGACCGGCCTGTATCTGTCGGTGGACCGCCAGTTGGCGGCGGTGTTCGCTGTGAAGTACACCGCGGCGGACAACGTGGACTGGGCGCTGCGGATGCTGAAGCGGAACCATGTGACGCCCATCCTGGCATCCCGGGATCCCAACATCACCCCGGCGCTCATCAAGCGGAAGTTCAGCAAAGGCATCAAGGTGGAATATCCGCCTCTGGCGGGCCGGCTGGCACTGTCGGAACAGGAGGACGGCCGGGGCCGTCCCAGGGCGCTGCTGCTGCGGGAGGGCCTGTTGCCCTACGCCGACACGGTGGTGGGTGCCCGCCGCCTGCGCCGCGGCGTCCGGGGCTGCACCATCCTGGCACTGCTGGGCAGCATCGCGGGAACGCTGCTGGCCTATTATCTGGCCTTCCGGGGCGACTTTGCCCTGATGCGGCCGCTGACGCTGCTGGAGTTCCAGCTGCTGTGGGTGATTCCGGTGCTGCTGCTGTCCGACTGGACGGGAAGATACTGACGGGCCGTCCGGAGACGGTGATCTTTTCAGCGGCGAGGGGAAACGGAGGATTCCGTTTCCCCTCGTTTTTTCACGAAAAAGCCCCCGGCACACAGGCACTGCATGGCTGCAAAATGTGCCTTTTTGCGGAAATTCTTTGCCCTGTTGACAAAATTTCGCGCCGAATTTTCTCCCACCTGCCCAAAATGTGGAACCTGCCAAAATTGTAGTTGTATTGGACCGGCAAATGTTGTATAATTTCTACATTAGGCAATTCCGGCCATCCATTGGCCGCACTGTCAGCACATTTGAAGGAGTGGAACAACCATGAGCTATTCTGTACAAAACATCCGTAACGTCTGTCTGCTGGGCCACAGCGGCAGCGGCAAGACCGCTCTGGCGGAGAGCCTGCTCTACATGACCGGCGCCATCGAGCGCATGGGCAGAGCCGCGGACGGAAATACGGTCTGCGATTACGACCCTGAGGAGACCCGCCGTCAGATCTCCATCTCCGCCGCTGTTGCGCCGCTAGAGTACAAGGGTTGCAAGATCAATGTGCTGGATACACCGGGCGCATTCGACTTCTCCGGCGAGGTCATGGAGTCCCTGCGGGCCGCCGACGCCGCCATCATCGTCTGCTCCGCCAAGGACGGCATTTCCGTCGGCCTGGAGAAGGCGTGGAAATACTGCGAGGAGCGGAATATGCCCCGTTTCGTCTACATCTCCAAGACGGATGAGGACAACTCCGATTACAACCAGACCTTCGACGCCCTGCGCGAGCGCTTCGGCAAGAAGATCGCCCCCGTGGTGGTGCCCATCTGGGACGCCAACAAGAAGGTCACCGGCATCATCGACGTGCTGAACAAGCGCGCCTATGAGATGCAGAACCTGAAGCGCGTGGAGATCGAGGTCCCCGCCGACAAGGAGGACGTCATTACCGAGTTCAACGACGCCCTGAAGGAGTCCGTGGCCGAGACCAGCGAGGAGTTCATGGAGAAATTCTTCGGCGGCGAGGACTTCACCTACGCCGAGATGATCCAGGGCCTGCGCCAGGGCGTCCGTGAGCTGAGCCTGTTCCCGGTGCTGTGCGGCTCCGCCGTCAACTGCCTGGGCTCCCTGATGCTGATGGACAACATCGTGGACCTGCTGCCCAACCCCATGGAGGGCAACTATCACAAGGCCACCCGTCAGGACGGCGAGACCGAGGAGTTCGTGGTCTCTCCCGGCGGCGTGCCCACTGCCTTCGTGTTCAAGACCATCTCCGACCAGTACGGCAAGTACTCCTTCATCAAGGTCCTGTCCGGCGAGATCAAGCCCGATATGCCCATGGTGAACAGCCGCACCGGCGCGGCGGAGAAGCTGGGCCGTCTGTATGTCATGCGCGGCAAGAAGGCCACGGAGGTCAAGGAACTGAGCTGCGGCGATATCGGCGCCATCGGCAAGATGGACAAGGTCAAGACCGGCGATACTCTCTGCGACGCCCGTAAGGTGGTGGCGCTGAAGAACATCCCCTTCGCGGAGCCCTGCTACTCCGTGGCCATCGCCCCCAAGACCCGGGGTCAGGACGACAAGATCGCCCAGGGTCTGGCCCGCCTCAACGAGGAAGATCCCACCTTCAGCGTGGTCAACAACGCCGAGACCCATCAGATGGTGCTCTCCGGCGCCGGCGATATGCAGATCGACGTGCTGGTCAGCAAGCTGAAGACCCGCTTCAACGTGGAGGCCGAGCTGAAGCCCACCCGCGTCGCCTATCGTGAGAAGATCCGCAAGACCGTCCAGAAGCAGGGCCGTCACAAGAAGCAGACCGGCGGCAGCGGCCAGTTCGGCGACGTGTGGATCCGCTTCGAGCCCCAGCAGGAGCAGGACGACATGATCTTCGCCGAGGAAGTCTTCGGCGGCTCTGTGCCTAAGAACTTCTTCCCCGCCGTGGAAAAGGGCCTCCGGGAGGCCTGCGTCCATGGTCCGCTGGCAGGTTATCCCGTGGTGAACCTGAAGGCTGTCCTGTACGATGGCTCCTATCACCCCGTGGACTCCTCCGAAATCGCCTTCAAGACCGCGGCGCAGTTGGCCTATAAGGCCGCCATGCCCGAGGCCAGCCCTGTCCTGCTGGAGCCCATCGGCGAGCTGAAGGTCACCGTGCCCGACAGCTACATGGGCGACGTCATCGGCGATCTGAACAAGCGCCGGGGCCGCGTGATGGGTATGGATCCCACCGGCGACGGCAGCCAGGTCATCTCTGCCGAGGTGCCCATGGCCGAGATGGGGACCTATGCCATCGATCTGCGGTCCATGACTCAGAGCCGCGGCAGCTTCACCTTCCACTTCGTCCGCTATGAGGATTGTCCTCCCGCGGCCCAGGAGAAGGCCATCGCTGAGGCCAAGGCCCTGGCTGAACAGCAGTAAGCCAAACGTCAAAACACGCCGGGGGACGGCTTTCCGCCGTCCCCCGCAGAATTTTCCGGCGTGACCTCAGGTGAAGTCAGCCGGGGAAAAAATTTGCTCGATGTTGCATATACAACTTTCAAATATTAGAATATTCGGTTATACTCAAGTCATCCCAAGAGGGAACAGATAAAATAACTGAGAATATAGTTTAATTTAAAAATGAGGAGGATAAAGATTATGAAAAAGTGGGTCTGCTCTGTCTGCGGCTATGTGTATGAGGGCGAGAATCCCCCCGAGAAGTGCCCTGTCTGCGGCGTTCCCGGCTCCAAGTTCAATGAGATGAAGGCCGACGCCAAGCTGGCCGCCGAGCACGAGTATGGCATCTATGCCAAGACCGTGAAGGATAACGCCGATATCAGCGCCGAGGACAAGGCTTACATCCTGGAGCAGCTGAAGGCCAACTTCCAGGGCGAGTGCTCTGAGGTCGGCATGTATCTGTGCATGGCCCGTATCGCCCACCGCGAGGGCTATCCCGAGATCGGTCTGTACTGGGAGAAGGCCGCCTATGAGGAGGCTGAGCACGCTGCCAAGTTCGCCGAGCTGCTGGGCGAGGAGTGCGAGCCCAACATGAAGGCCGACACCAAGTCCAATCTGGCCTGGCGTGTGGACTGCGAGTTCGGCGCCACCCAGGGCAAGTTCGATCTGGCCGCCTGCGCCAAGAAGAACGGCCTGGACGCCATCCATGACACCGTCCACGAGATGGCCCGCGACGAGGCCCGTCACGGCAAGGCTCTGAAGGGCCTGCTGGAGCGTTACTTCAAGTAAGAGACTGCACGAACCGGGGGCAGAGACCTGTAAGGTCCCTGCCCCTGTCTTTATCCGCAAAGGGGGAGACGGAGCACCGGCTCCGTCTTTTTTGCTCCCGATCCCGAAGATCCTCTGCCGCCTTGCGCCGGTATGGACAGGTATGCTATAATAATGTATTACCGATCAGTTGACGATCAAATGACAACCCGAACGAAGGAGCGTTTTTGCCAATGGGGACTGGCCAGCTGGAATTTTACCGAAACAGAGTGAAGTGGAGCTGGAAACTGGCCTTTCTGGCCGCGTTCATCACCGGCTTTCTGGTGCACATCTACAAGTTCACCAACACGCTGTATATCCGGGACTCACCCCTGAATGTCTACACCTCCCAGAATATTGTGGGCTCCGGGCGGTGGTTCCTGTCCATCGCCTGCGGCTTCAGCTCCTGGTTTGACCTGCCCTGGGTCAACGGACTGTTCAGTCTGGCCCTCATCGCCCTGACGGCGGCGGTGGTGGTGGATCTGTTCCGGATGGAGAACCCCATCCTGATCCTGTTGACCGGGGGACTTCTGGCATCGTTCCCCGCCGTCACCGCCACCTTTTTCTATGAGTTCACGGCGGACGGCTATATGCTGGCTATGCTGCTGGCGGCGCTGTCCGTGCGTCTGACGGTGATGGAGGACCGAAACTGGCGGCATCTGCTGCTGGCCATGGTGTGCCTGTGCCTGTCCTGCGGTACCTATCAGGCCTATGTCTCATTTGCTCTGCTGCTGGCAATCTGCCATTTCTGGCAGGAGCTGCTGGAGGGACAGCGGTCCATGGCGGACTGCCTCCGCTGGATCGGACGTCAGGCGGTGCTGTATATCGTGGGACTGGCCGCCTATTACGGTATCTGGAAGCTGTGCCTGCGGCTGGAGAATGTCCAGGCCACCAATTACCAGGGCATCGACCAGGTGGGCCGTCTCAGCCCGGAGACCATCCGCAAGGCGGTGGGGACATCCCTGAATACCCTGCGGCAGTTCCTGCTGGACTGGGACATCCTGAGCCAGGGCTGGACGGTGTACGCCGCCCTCAACGCATTGTTTCTGCTGGCCGCGGCCATCGCCGTGGTGAACGCGGTCCGGAAAAGCGGCCTGTGGCGGAAGCCGGGACAGCTGGCGCTGTTTCTTCTGGCGGGAGCGGCTATGCCCTTTGCCGCCTGCATCTGGCAGTTCACCTCACCGAATGTGGAGTACCACCCCCTGATGCTCCAGAGTCTGGCGGTGATCTATATTTTTACCGGACTGCTGTATGACCGGTGGTTCTCCGTCCGGTGGAGCACGCTGGCCGGCGGGCTTCTGGCGGTGATCATGGTCTGGTTCGGCATCCAGGCCAACATCAGCTATTTCTATCTGGACCGGTGCTACAAGACCTCCTACCAGCAGGGCTGCGAGATGATGGCCCGCATTCACATGCTCACCGACGAGGAGGTCCCCTCCGTGGCGGTGTTCGGCCGGTCCTATGCTAATAAGGCGCTGGAGGGCGCACCCGGCGTCCGGGCGGTCCACAATATGAGCGGGCTCTTGCAGACGGACATTCTGTACGACCAGGGCCACTGGACCCGGTTCATGGAGGCCGCCATGGGCTTCCGGTTCACCTACGTCTCCGACGAGACCCGGGCGGCGCTGGAGCAGTCGCCGGAGGTGGCGGAGATGGGCTGCTGGCCGGCGGCGGACTCCGTGAAATGCATTGACGGCAGCATCGTCATCAAGCTGTCGTGATCCTGAGCGACGAGAAAGGCGGTATGATGGAAAAACTGCTGACAGTGATCCTCCCGGCCTACAACGAGGAGGACAATATCCACCCGGCGGCGGAGACCATCTCCGGGCTGCTGGAGCGGGAACACATCCCCTTTGAGCTGCTGTTCGTCAACGACGGCTCCAAGGACGGCACCTGGACGGCCATCCAGCGGGAGAGCGCCCTGAACGGCGCGGTGCGGGGCCTCCGGTTTTCCCGGAACTTCGGGAAGGAGTCCGCCATCTTCGCGGGACTGGCCAACGCCCGGGGCGGCTGCGCCGTGGTCATCGACTGCGACCTCCAGCATCCGCCGGAGAAGATCGTGGAGATGTACCACCTGTGGGAGCAGGGCTACGAGGTGGTGGAGGGCGTCAAGAACGACCGGGGCGAGGAGAGCCCCTTCCACGCCTTCGCCGCCCGATGCTTTTACGATCTCATCAGCAAGGCGGTGGGCATTGACATGTCCAGCGCCTCGGACTTCAAGCTGCTGGACCGGAAGGCCATCAACGCATTGCTGACCATCCGGGAGAAGAATGTGTTCTTCCGGGCGCTGTCCTTCTGGGTGGGCTTCAAGACCACCACCGTGGAATTCGAGGTCCGGGAGCGGACGGCGGGCAGCTCCAAGTGGTCCACCCGGTCCCTGATGCGGTACGCCGTCAACAACATTACCTCCTTCTCCGCCGCACCCATGCAGGTGGTAACGGTGCTGGGGGTGCTGATGCTGCTGATCTCCGTGATCTTGGGCGTCACCACGCTGGTGCAGAAGCTCCGGGGCACCGCCCTGGGGGGCTTCACCACGGTCATCATCATCCAGCTGTTCACCGGCAGCATCATCATGATCAGCCTGGGCATTATCGGCTACTACATCGCCAAGATGTACGAGGAGGTCAAGGGCCGGCCCAAATTCATTGTCGCAGAGACCTGCGGGGAGAAAAACGATGCGGAATCCCTTATTGGATAAGACCTTTGTGCGCTTTCTCATGGTTGGCGTGGTGAACACCCTGTTCGGCACCGCCATCATGTTCGTGTTCTACAACGTGTTCCACCTGAGCTACTGGATCTCCTCGGCGTCCAACTACTTTTTCGGCAGCATCCTCAGCTATTTTTTGAACCGGTATTTCACCTTTCAGAACAGAAGCCGGGGATGGAGAACGGTGGTGCGGTTCACAGTGAACATCACCGTCTGCTATCTGGCGGCTTACGGACTGGCCAAGCCCCTGGTGCGCTGGGCGCTGTCCGGCGCGGGGAAGACCATCCAGGAGAACGGCGCCATGCTGGTGGGCATGTGCCTGTTCGTGGTGCTGAACTATCTGGGCCAGCGGTTTTTCGCCTTCCGGGAGGACGGCGGAAAAAAGACTGATCAAGATGAAACAACGGGAGGACACCTTTGAGGCGTCCTCCCGCAGCTTGTCGAAAAACCCTGTCTGAAGGAAAAGAGTCCTTTTTTGCAGGGGGAGTACGAGGGGGCGGGAGCCCCCTCGTGTTGGATTGAATGCCTGCAAAAAGCCT